>CAYNEU010000262.1:0-2844 GCA_964396275.1 uncultured archaeon
AGCAGAAAAGTAAAAGATACTCCACACTTCAAAGGAATCTAATTTGTCTATAATTTTAAAAATATTTTTTCTTTTATTTAGTAATGTTATAATCTTTTTCTTTGATAAATTTATAAATTACTATTTCAATATAGGATATAACTATCGTTGAACTTGACAATATGACTTCTAATGTAAAATTAGTTGAAGAAATTAATGATGAAAATCTTTTTCTTAGAAAAATATCTAAAGATGATGCAGATTTTGTTTTTAAAAGCTTAAATGACAAAAGAATAACTGCTTATTTATCAATGGGACCATTGATGACATTAGAACAATCTAAAAGATTAATTAAAAGTTATTTAAATTATTGGAATGTAAAGATTCAATTTAATTATATAATAGAAATTCTTGAAGCTGATAGAGTTAAAATTGGCTCTGCTAGTCTTTGGAGTATAAGTTGGCAACATCACCGAGCCCAAATTGGGATCTGGTTAATTCATTCGTTTTGGGATAAAGGATTGGGAGAAAAATCTTTGAATTTAATTAAAAATATTGCATTTAATCATCTAAAATTAAACCGACTTGAAGCCTACATTGCTGTAGAGAACAAAAGATCTCAATATCTTTTTGAAAAATGTGGATTTAAAGAAGAAGGAATATTAAAGCAGTATTTGAATTTTCAAAAACAATATCATGATGCTGTAATATTAGCTTGTATAAAAAAGAATAGTATTTGAGATTATCTAATTTACAAATTCACCAGCTACTAAATGAAAGATTTTTCATTTATTAAAGGTACTCTTCTTTAATTGTATGTATTTATTTATTTGATATTCTTTTACTTTCTTTTAATCTGATGGAACAAGTTTTTCTTTAATAGGGGCTGTTATTTCAGCTACTCCTAGTTGAACCGGTTTCTTCTGACGGAATGGTGGCTTTATCTTTATTGTGCTGGATGTTTTGCTTAATTCCTCATTATAAACGGAATTGAATGCTTTTTCACGATTAATTATACTTACACTTGGAGCTGCTTTACGCTTCAGGCTTTTTCTGTATTTTCGAACCTTTCTCACGGCTTTTGGAAATCTCAATATACGCATATAAACTATAAGATATGTTACTAAAATACCTGCTGCTATTGAAATACCGATAAGTAATCCTAGCCACAATAGTGTATTCTCTTTAGGTCTAATTACGCTTAAAACTATTTCATAAGGTTCAAAATTATAATGATCACCAGAATATGCATACACAGTAATAACAAATGAACCTACTGGTACTTTTGTTATGACCGCTTCATAAATACCATCATTATCAGGATCTGTTAAATCAGATTGGCCATACTGCCATCTATAAGTTACTGTTACTCCTGTAATATTACCACCAAAATCTAAATCATATAATACTATTCTTAGTGTAATAGATTTACCTGGTGTAGTAGATATTGTTGTTTCTCCTGATACTGTCGTTATATTCGTATTAATCCGTCTAATATTTATATAAATATTTTGAATGATAAATGGTTGAAAATTTGGTCTTTCAGCAATAACACTAAAAACATTTATACCTATACTTAATTGAGTCGTATTAATGATAAGATAATATTGTTCTAAAGTAACGCTTTCATTTAAAACGTCTGTTAGATCTCCATCTATTCGGATCGTTGCTCCAGGAATATACTCTCCTGTCCTACCATCAAGAAACCTTACACTCAAATTTAAGAGACTTCTTATGGGAAGCTCGAGATATGGATCAGCTGTTTTGTTTATTGTATTTAGAAATAATACACCCGTCGATTCTCTTTCAACTACTTGTACAAAGAACTCTATTAATGCATATTCATAATTTTCTAATTGTGCTCGTATAGATAATCTATTAAGTCGTTTTTCTAAATCAATTACATTTATAGTTATATTATAATATTCTAAAATATTGTTCTCATCTAAGAAACCTTTCCCAATTAATTCAATAGTTGCATTATTAAGAAATGTTTTTGTAACATTATCAAGATACTTTACGGTAACATTGAGTTTATCATTAATTTCAGCTTCTATTGTCTCACCATCCAAATATTGAGTACCATTTATAAATAATTGTATTGATGTTTTCTTTTCTTCAATCATCAATGTTATCAATTCTGTAGAAAGTGTATAATTGTCTTTTTTTGCTGTTATGGTTAAAAATTTAACGCCTGCTCCTAATTTTTCCATTTCAAAAGTTATACTATAGAAATCAAAGAATAGACTTTCATTTACATCATACAGTTTACCTGATTCAATTAATTGTACTGATGCTAAATTAATGAATAAATCAGTATCCAAATCTTTATAGAACACTGTTATATTCAGATATTCACCTACAGAAGTATTATAAAACTGAGATGCTGTGTACTTTGAATTATTGATATAAATTTCTAAATAAGTTTGCCTTTCTAAAACAGAGACTGTAATAATTCTAGTTGATAAGCTATAATTATCTTTTTGGGCTGAGATTGTCAAAAAATTAATCCCAAGGCTTAGCTTTCGGGTGTTAATATCTAACCAATAATTTAATGGAGAATTATCAGTGAAGTTTCGTGAGATTCTAGTACCTGTAAGGAGTACTAGAGCATTATCAATGAAATTATTAGTATAAGTATCATTATATGTCATAACTATGTTTAAAGTTGTATTCCAAGGAATTTCTATGAAGCTAGTTTCTGTGTTATTTAAAAATATTTTATCAATGTAAGAATCTCTTTCAAGCACTTCAATCTTAAAGCGAATAGATTGAGACGTATAATTTTCTTTTTCAGCACTAACAGTTAAATAAGTATTTCCTAATCCTAGATCTTTTGTATCAATGATTATAGTATATTGTTGA
>CAYNEU010000263.1:0-6231 GCA_964396275.1 uncultured archaeon
GCGTTATTTTTATGTCTAATCCACAAGCAGGGCAAATTCTTCTCGTATTAAAATCAATAAACGTTCCCTTGGGAGTAGAAGGCGTCTGTTTGACTCTATAGGGATTATAATTTGGATCTGGTCTAAAATTTCTATCTTTTCCCATTGTTATCTTAAGAAAAAAATAATTCTTTATTATGAATAATGTTGTTTTTATTTTTAATTTTAATTTAATTAAAGATTAAGAAAAAAAAAAGAGTGATAAAAAAAATTTTAGGCAATAGTAATATCTTGACATAAATAAACATCTTGTACGGCATTAAGAATTTTAATACCTTCAGGAGTTGGTCTTTTAAATGCTTTCCGTCCTAAAATTAAGCCCATACCTCCTGAACGTTTATTAATCACAGCAGCAGTGACAGCATCTTGAAGATCATTGCCACCAGCTTCTCCACCAGAATTTATTAATCCTATTCTTCCCATATAGCAATTTGCGACTTGGTATCTATTCCAATCAATTGGATTATCTGGAGCCAGTTTTTCATAAACCAGTTTATCTGTTTTACCAAAGTTTAAATCAAGGAATCCTCTATTAAGAGTAGATAATTTTTGCTTTATAATATCTGCTTCAATAGTAACCCCGAGATAATTAGCTTGGCTTTCCAAATCATTTGCTGTATGATAATCCTTTCCATTTTTAATAAATTCTTCTTGATTTCTTAAATAACACCAAAGAACGCAGACTAATCCTAAATCATGAGCAAACCTAAATGATTCACTAATTTCTTGAATCTGGCGTCTAGATTCATAAGAACCGAAGTATATTGTTGCTCCTACTGCAGCTGCCCCCATATCAAATGCTTGTTCTACATTCGCAAAAAGAGTTTGATCGGCAAGTGGGGGTTTTGTGAGTAATTCATTGTGATTGATTTTCACAATAAATGGAATTTTATGAGCATATCTTCTTGCTACAGAACCTAACACACCAAGCGTAGAAGCAACAGCATTACACCCTCCATTTATTGCGAGTTTGATAATATTTTCGGGATCAAAATATGAAGGATTCACAGCAAAACTAGCAGAAGCCGTATGCTCAATTCCTTGATCAACGGGTAATACTGAGAGATAACCAGTTCCTGATAATCTACCAATTTGATTATATAAGCGTTCCATATTATTTAATACAAGATTATTTCTATCTGAATGTTCAAAAATTCGTTCTACAAAATCGGGTCCCGGAGGATGAATCTTTTCTTTTGGAATTCCGGTACATACATGATTCAATAAAGTATCGGCATCTGAACCTAATAACTTTTTAATTTCTTCAAAATTCATTTTTTCCACATCAACTTTACTTTTAGATTAAATTTAAAGAAGAAATAGGAGACCTACAATAAAATATTTTACTTTTAATTTCTATTATAAAAAAGTATTCGAAGAGAAGAATTTGGAAAAATATTTTTTATTATTTATTCAAAATTGTTTGCACTGTTAAAAAATTCTTTCAATAATTCTGAAATAAGATTATAATTACTTGAGTGAACTCTAGAGCTCCCACTTTCAAGTTTTAGTAATATCTTTCGTTTCTCTTTTCCACTAGTTTCTAGTTTGATTATCAATTTCTTAGATTCATATTTTACATTTTTATTAATATGTGTATTTTCAGTCCATAAGCTATCTATTTTTTTCCCAACTTTCTCGTTTGTATTAATAGTTTCTATTTTTGGGCTGTGTGATATTTCAATTTTTTCCAATTTTTTTCACTTTTCAAAAAGTATTTTTTTCAATTACTTATTTTAAATCCAAATATTTAAAGTCCCTTTATATTTCAAGGTATAATTAGTTTTATTACTATTATAGACAAAAGATTTTTCTTTCTTGATTGTTTTACTAAAATATGCCTGATGAGTTCGATTTCAAGAATTATAAAACGATGGAAGAATTTAGTAAATCACTTGAAGGAACCAAATATTTGCATGATTTGTATCTAAGAGCGGTAAATAATCCTATTCGCCGAGAAATTTTAAATATAGTAAACGATTTAAAACAAGTTCCAAAAAGCACTTTGTTGCAAATGTTAATTGAACGTAAAATTCTCGAAGATGAGCATATGTTTAACTATAATATGGATTTTTTGATGAAAGCTTTTTGTATTAAGTCTGAAAAGGACGAAAAAACAGATGAGATTGTTTATGAAATCACTCAAAGTGGTAAGGTAGTAGATTACTTAAAATGAAAAATACTAAGTTCTAATTTATTCCTCAAAAAAGTTCTTATAACAATTACAACAAGGTACTCCCAGTTGAAGATTAAATTTTGTTAATTTTCTGCTATTTAAAGTCATTAATCTTATTAATTCTTTTATTAAAAATTTCTTCTCTTCATTAAAGAAAATTTTTTTTAGGTTAAAGAAGTGGTTCTCGTTTAGGCATATAGGACAAATCCGATAGAATTCTATGAATTTGTTAAAAATATCGCGCTCTTCTTTGGATAATTTCTCAATTTTTAAATCTGGATTGTTTCGAATGAGATCTCTCAGATTATTTAATTCATTTATCATTTCATCTCTTAAGAAATTTGAGTTAAAATTTCTAATCTCTAAAGGAACTCTACTTTCTTCGATTAAAATTCCTTGAGTATCGAATTTATCAATATATTCGACAGCTTCATTAAAAAATCGCAGTGGTCTTTTTTCCTTCTTTTCACTCATAAAAATAATATAAGTATAATTTTTGGAGCTTTTCAAAAAGATAAATAGATACTCTCTCTAAAAAATTTTATTAAAGAAATTTTAAATTTTTCTCATTTCGATTGAATAAATCATTTTTATTCTCACTTACTAACCTTCTAAAATCAATTATTTTTGAAGGAGCAAAATATTCAAAATCAAACTCAACATCGTCACCAGAACTTTTACCTGGAATTGGCATGAGTCTACAAGTTAAAGGTTTATTTAATATTACAGATATCGTACAAACATCGAGTAAAATGTAAAATAATTCGCGTTCTGTGATATCTCCAGGGAGAGGGACTACATCAAGACCTGCTCCACACATAGTAGAATATAATAAGAGCGAATCTAAATTAAATTTGTTTTCAGATAATCTTTTTGATAAAATGAAATCTTCTAAAACTGGTTGCATGAAGCCAGAAAAACCAATTATCTTCTCTTTATTTATGGGAATAGAATTTTTTATTAAAGCTACCCCTGTTAACGTTCCATTAGCTCCAAAATACTCAATTCCTAATTTTTCAATAGCAGTACCAATGCTCTTATCAATCATAGGATAAGGAGCTGGAGAGAAATCTATTCCTTTAAATTCAATATTGTAGTTCCTGCTAACTTTTTCAGCAATTTTTGTCAGATTATCATAAATGCCATTAAATTTTGCTAATAAATTAAGTTGGGCTTCTTTTAATGTGTCTGATTCTTCAATAGCATTTATTACCTCATCTGCCATTTCTAAGGCTAAAGAGAAGGCAGGTTTTTCTGAGAGATGGTAAGCAGAAGGAAAGAAAGGAACGTTTGGACCAACATTAGCAGATACACAAAATTGTAAGTTATTAAAAGGATCTGGTTCAGATAATTCTTTTATTATTTTTGCACCCGACTTTAAAGCAGCTATATTAATTCCTTTTTCAGTTGATGCGGCTGGTAAAGATGTAAAAAATGTTCTGTGATTTTTAATAAATTGAGGAACTTCATTCAATAAAAGTTTCTCAAAAATTCCTAGTTCCTCAATTTGATCTGCTTTCATCATACAGCAGGCAAAATAATCAAATTCATAATCCTTAAATAGATCTTGTAAAAACCCTAATTGGTCATTTATGTCTACTAATGTTTCTCTTAAGTTTTTTTCATAAAACAATTTATTGTCATAACTAAAGAGTGGTTGTGAGCAGAAGCGTTTTGTCTCAACTTCTATATTAATTTCTTTTAGCATACTCTTAAATTCATTAGCAAAAGAGGAAAAGTTAACTAGTCTATCTTGTAAAAATGATAATATTGATTCATTTTTATATAAGAATGGGATGATTTGACCTAAGGTTACAGCACGAATTCTCATATTTAACCCGTTACATTACATTTTCAAAATTAAAAATCGCAATCTATAATATAATAAAAAAAATCTGGTAATAAAGATTATAAGAGAGCTAGTAATAAAAAATTAACATTTATTCTTAAGGAAATTGATCATTATTTCAATCACCTTAGAAATTCTTTTTAAATTTCATCAAGCTTAGCTTTATCTTTTACTTGTTTTTTTACCTTAGAAGGTTTTAAATATTCACCGGGATGAATCGGGCCAAGTTTTTCTAGGTCCTCTTTAAATTCCTTTATTACTTTAGCAAATTTCTCCCCTTCTCCAGCTGAGATACTTACAATTTTAACACGATTTTCATTAATATTTGCTTCAGCCAACATTTCTTTAATACTCTCATATCTATCTTTAGCTTTAATGAATCCAGTATCGTAGTGACAATCTTGCGGATAACACCCAGCAATTAGTACTCCATCTGCACCATAAAAGAAGCTCTCAAAAATTAATGATGGATTAAGCATTGCTGTACACATGACATGAATAGTTCTACTATTAGTTGGGTAGACAATTTTGCTTGTTCCAGCAAGATCTGCTCCTATATAAGAACACCAGTTGCATAAAAATGAAATAATTAACGGAAATTCTTTTTTTTCACTAAGAACCGATTTTAATTGTGCTGAAATTTGTGCTCTTTGAAAACCTGGAATATAGAGTGCGTCATAGGGACACATAGCTACACAAGCCCCACATCCAGAACAATTAGCTTGAATAATCTTTAATTGATTATTTTCAATTTTTAAAGCATTATAATCACATATATTTTCACAGAGTCTACATAAATCACATTTATCTTTATTAAGATAAACAATATGAGGATCCAACTCTACTTTACCGCGCGTGATTAAACCTATCGCTTTAGAGGCTGCACTTTCCGCTTGAGCGATACTATTAGGTATGTCTTTCGGTCCTTGGATCGCTCCGGCTATGTAAATGCCACTTACAAGTGTTTCTGAGGGTTTGACTTTTAAATGTTTCTCTAATAAAAAGCCATATGGATCTTGGGAAATATTTAATATTTTACTTAACTCATCTGTTCCTTCTGCAGGTTCTAAACCCACAGCTAACACTACTAAATCTGTCTTATTTTCGAAAATAGATCCTTCAATGATATCTTCACCACGCACGATTAGATTATCTGAAGTATCACTTTTTAAAATCGCGGAGATATTACTTTTTATGAAGCGCACTCCAAAGGTTTCTCTTGCCCGATTGTAAAACTCTTCACAATTTTTACCAACAGCTCTAATATCAGTATAATAAATATTAATTTTAATATCGGGGTTTTCCTTTTTTAAGAGAATTGCTTGTTTAATTTCTACATTACAGCATACTTGACTACAATAATCATGATGGATTTTTTTATTGCGTGAACCAACACATAATACAAAAGAAACTTTTTTAGGAACTTGTCCATTAGAGGGTTTTACAACTTTTCCGTGAGTTGGGCCATCGTTATTAAGTAACCGTTCCATTTGCATTGAGGTTATTACATCGGGATATTTCTCATAACTAAATTCTCCTAAGACAGAAGGATTAAATGGTTTCAAACCAGTTGCTACTATAATCGAACCTACAGTTATATTTATGGTTTCAGGCTTTTGGTCAAAATCGATAGCATCTCTATCGCAAGCTTGAGCACAAGCTTTACAACCTATACAGTATTCTTCAAGAATGTTTGGAAATAAGGGTATTGCTTGAGGATAAGGAACATCTATTGCTTTCCTTGGAAAGAATGTTTCTTCAATATCTATTGGGCACACTTCTCGACAGATATCAATGCATCCTACACAATCATCTTCTTTTATAAAGCGAGGGTTTTTCTTTATTTTTACTTCAAAATTTCCAATATAACCATCAACACTTTCCACTGTCGAATAAGTTAATAACTCAATATTCGGATGATCTTTAACCTCCGTCATTAGTGGACCTAATATGCAAATTGAGCAATCCAAGGTGGGGAATGTCTTATCAAATAACGCCATATGACCTCCAATTGTAGGTTCTTTTTCAACTAAAAATACTTTAATTCCTGTTTCAGCAATTACAAGAGAGGCTTTGATTCCAGCAATACCGCCTCCAATGATTAAAACAGAAGGTGTTATAGCAGAATATTGAACATCTAATGGTTCTAAAAGTTTAACACGTTCTA
>CAYNEU010000264.1:0-1961 GCA_964396275.1 uncultured archaeon
GAAAAAAGTAATACAATTTCTTTTTTCTTTTTAATATGCAATAGAAACAACAAATAATAAACAAGTATGTGGTGGGGTCGACAATTATAGTGTAATAGAAAATTATAATTCTTAAGTTTTTATTAAAAGTAAATAACCAAAAAAATAAAAACCCAAGAATTGATAAATTTCTGTTGAAATTAATTCTTAAAGTATAATAAAGTACAACTCCAGTTAAATAAAAAGAAATAAAACCAATCAAAGCAAAATTTATAGATAGATCAAATGGTAACAAGCCAGCAATAAAAGGAACAAAAACTCTATGTATATATGGTTCAACGATTTCCGCTCTAAAAATACAAGTTATATCATCTGCCATAGCTAAATAACAAGAAAAATCATTATATTGTGAAGGATTAAGAACAAAAGCAGAGATATCAATTCTCAAATCTAATAGATAAAAAAGAAAAGATATAAATAAAAATATCTCAATGATAAATCCAATTTTTTTATCTTTCATTTTCCAGTCTTGCATGTTATCAATAATTATTTTTTCTATTTCTTCTTTGTATACATATTTGTTCAAATTTAGTAATTTATATATCCTTTCATTATTTTTCCAATTTTATTACTAAATGAATTGTGTGTCCATAATATTGATCCTTGTTGATTTTCTTCATTATTTTGTAATGGATGAATAGAAGAAATAGAGGGATAATTTGCTAAAAGTAAAAAATTTGAAATTGGAGAGTGTAGCAACCTAAAAAATAATAAAAATGAAAATTTAGCAATAACTAAGGGTTTTATTTCACATCTCCAATTAAAAATATTAATAATAACTCTGTTTTTAATTCCTAGAAGTATTTCAACAAATCCTTTCGGATTTTTTTTCCAATAATTTCGATTTCACCTTCTAATACTTTTAACTATATAAAATAGAGATTAATTTTTGTTAGAATTTGGTTAATAAAGGGCAACACAATCAAAATATATGAATGCTTCGTTCCATATTGTAGCAAGAAAGAATATATAAAGAATGAGGAAATAAATACGGAAGATTAAGGGAACGAGTAATTAATGGGATAATGTTACTATTTGTAATTACTGGGTGGAAGTTCCTAAAGTTTTAGATGATAAAGGCTATTACGATTGGGTTTCAGCGAATTTAAAACGCTTAAACTATTTTTACTTCTTTTTTTACTAAAATTCGCATTGACAGTTTTATATTCAATTCCTTTAATAGTTAGCACTATAAGCTTTAGAAAAGATGTAGTTAAAAACTTATTAAGTATATGAATAGAACTCGAATTGGATATTCTTTTCATCGAGCCATTCTCTAAATTCTGTGTCATTCTTGAAACGATCTTTTATTAAATTTAAAATGACTGAAGAGATATTCTCAGCTTTAACCGTTAGCCAATATTCATGATCTAAATCCCCCAAAAACTTTTTTACTGATTGCCCACAATCGTATCCTGAAAAAACGAGATCACCATTATCCTTAATTTCAGCAATAAGGCTATGTATTTCATTTTCTTGATTCTTATAATCGTAAATTGTAATTTTTTTCATGAGCCCTCTCCATTTTTAGAAATTAATCAACATTAAATTTAATATTCGAAAAAAACTGAAGAAACTAATATACTTTTTTAATTTAATTTTCCCATTTATTCTTTTTCTAAGCATTTCCAAGAGTCAACAACTAATTGATATTCAAAGTAATCATCATGAATTTTAGATCTTGGATTTTTACGTGTATCCTCTACTTTTATTAATTTACCGATGATCTCTATTTCTTCTTCACAAGTAATTTTATTCTTAGTATATATTAAAATTTGATACCCATCATTTAAATCGAAATAATTCATATGTGGATGAGAATCAACGTTTGTCACAAGATGTTGCCACATTACTTTAGAGATTTTTCCAATAATCTTAACAATCTCTCCTACATTACCTTCAAAATCAGAATATTTAGTAAT
>CAYNEU010000265.1:0-3973 GCA_964396275.1 uncultured archaeon
AAGGAAAATTGTAGAAATCTCACAAAATCTAAGTAATAATGGTAGAATTTTAAGATCTACTACAATAATATAAATTTTTTTTAAGAAAATATATTTTATTACAAAAACTTAGTTCAAAATAGATAAAAGTTAGGTTAAAAATTATGAATAATATTAAAATTAAACATTTTCCTGAAAAATGTTATGCTTGTAAAACTTGTGAATTAATATGTTCTTATCATCATACTAAAACTTTTCAACCATCAATTTCGAGTATTTCTGTTGAGAGAGACCATATTAACGGGATTTGGCATTGGACATTGAAGGATACATGTGATAAATGTCAAGGTGAAGAACAACCTTTATGTGTAAAATTTTGTTTCTATGACGCAATTACTATTGAGGAGGGTGTAGATTAAGGTGAGTATATATAATATTAAGGGTGGTATCACTGGAAAAATACTTAGAGTAAATTTAAGTGACGAGATAGTAAGAGTAGAAGATAATAAATATGCAGAGAGATGGATTGGAGGGAGAGCTCTAAGTAGTTGGATTCTCCTAAATGAATTAGAGCCTAATATAAAATGGTCTGATCCAGAAAATTATCTTATTTTTGGCGCAGGTGCCCTAGTAGGAACGATTGCGCCCGCAGCATGTCGAATGAATATTGATACTTTAAATGTCTTCAATAATGGTAAAGGATCATCTAATTTTGGGGGTCATTTTAGCCCTGAAATGAAATTTGCTGGTTTTGATCAGATTGTTATCAGTGGAAAAGCTGATAAACCAATATACCTCTTTGTAAACGATGGAAAAGCAGAAATACGTGATGCTAATCATTTATGGGGTAAAAGTACTTATGAAACAGAAAAAACACTTAAAAATGAACTAAATGATAATAAAATTGAGGTTGGGTCAATAGGACCAGCTGGAGAAAATTTAGTTCGTGGTTCTTCTATCATAGTAGATTGTGGTCGAACAGCTGGAGGGTCTGGTGTTGGTTGTATAATGGGTGATAAAAAAATAAAATCAATTGTAATCCGCGGCAATAAGGAAGTTAAGGTTGCTTACCCCGAGAAATTTGTTGAAAGAGTATATGAAGCATTTCAAAAAATTATGAAACGTCCTACAGCTAAATTATTTAGAAAAAAAACACTTGGAGGACTAGTATATAACGATTCTGAACAATTCGATGAACTCTGGGAGATGATGCATACTGTAAGAAATGCTCAAGATGTACATTGGTCCCGTGAAAAAAGAACAAAAATGATGGGAAAGAATGGCGTTGGTAAGTTTTTCAAGAAAATTCAGGCGTGTTATGTTTGTCCAGTGGGGTGCCAACCATATTCAGAAATTGAGGAAGGTAAATTTAAAGGTGCTAAAGGTTTAGGATATTGGATAAACTCTGTAATGTGGTCAGGTAAAATGGATATTACTGATCCAGATGCATCATTAAAATATCATCTTCATGCCAATCAATTAGGTTTGGATGGAGATAATTCTTCTGTTGTAATGGCATGGGCATTTGAGGCATATGAGAAAGGATTATTGACGAAGGACGATACTGATGGTCTAGAATTAACATGGGGAAATGTAGATGCTATGATGGAATTACAAGAAAAGATTGCGTACCGTAAAGGCTTTGGAAATTATCTCGCAGATGGTGTGGTTGAAGCAGCAAAAAAACTCGGAAAGGGATCAGATAGATTTGCTATTCACCAAAAAAATCAAGACACTCTTGATCCTTATCGAATTGCTAAAGGTTGGTCTCTAGCATGCGCAACATCACCAGTAGCAGGACGTCATATGAGAGGTAGTATTAATATACCGATTGCATTTGGTCCTAAAGGAGCTAAATTTAATCCATATTCTTATGAAGACCAGCCTCCAATAGTATTCTGGGAATTGCGTTCAAAAGAAATAGAAGATATAATTGGAATTTGTGTATATGTGGGTACATGGTCAGGAGTGTATGCACTTGAACCCTCTGATTATGTTGATTTAACTAATTTAGCACTTGGAACTAATTTAAATGAAGAAGAATTTATGTTACTTGGACAGAAATCATATAACTTAGAAAAAGCTTTTAATACATTACATGTAGGATTCACCCGTAAGGATGATTTACCACATCGAAGATTTTTTGAAGATCCAATCCTATCTGGACCCCATGAAGGTGAGAAATTAGATATCAATAAGTATAATTCAATGCTGGATAAATTTTATGAGCTTCATGGTTGGGACAAAAAAACAGGATGGCAAACCCGCGAAACTTTAGAAACTTTAGGATTAAAGGATGTAGCTGAAAAATTATCTAAAGCAGGACGTTTAATTGAATAATAAACTTAAAAATAAGATTATATAACTACATTATTTTTTTTTTATTGTACTTAAAAATAAAATCTCAAATAAAAATAAGTAAAAAAATTATTTTTAATTAATTTAACTAAGAATTGAAAATGTAATTTTTACCACTCTAAAATTAAATTTTCTACTTTCTCTTTTATCTTCAATTAAATAAATGGTTTCTAATTTGGGATGACCTCGTCCTCTATTTTTAAAATTAATTTGAAAGTGCTTCCTTTTCCAAATTTACTTTTCACTAATATTTCTCCCCCAAGTAAACTTGCTAATTTCTTTGAGATATGAAGACCTAAGCCAGCTCCCTCTTTAAATTTCTCAGGTTGAGCAATTCGACTAAATGGTATGAATAATTTATTTAAATCCTCTTCTTTTATTCCTGGACCAGTATCTTTAACTGAGATTGTAATTTCTCTTTTTGTTGAACGAATTTTTATCAAAATTTTTCCTTTTTCTGTGAATTTTACAGCATTTCCAATTAGATTAAATAAAATTTGATTTACTCGTTTTTTATCATTGTAAATTATAAGATTCTCGGGAGTATCCATAAAAAACTCAAGCTCTTTCTCCTTAATAGCAAGATTAAATGTTTGTTTCATATTTTTTAATTCTTTTATAAAATCAAATTTCTCTTTTCTTATGTTTAATTTATTCACTTCGATTTTAGTCATATCAATTACGTCAGTTATCAATTCATGTAAATAGTTTGCACTATTTAGAATAATATTAAGTTGATTCTCTTGTTCTTTATTTATATCCCCAACCGAACCTTTTAACATCATTCTTGTAAAACCTATTATAGAAGTTAATGGAGTCCTTAATTCATGACTTATACTTGCCAAAAAGCTTACTTGTTGCGGTCTAGTGAACATTTTTAAGAAATCATTTTTAATATCTTCGTCAGCTTTGAGAATTTTTTGACTCTCTGAAATTATATCAGATCTTATGTCTTTTATTACGAGAAAATACAATATACATATATAGAAAATTGCCCCAAGAAATTCAAGAATGAAATAGTAGTTAAATCTTTTAATAATGTCGATACTCAAAATAGTTATGAGTAGAGCACTAGTTATAATTGCATATAAGACCCAATATGGTAAAGCTCGTGAAATCACCTTGGGATCAATTATTGTTGGTAGGATTATGATACAACAACCTAAAATTAAAAGAAGTGGGCTCAATATTAAAGGGTATACATTAATTAATTTATGAGCTCTATGGGCTAGATTTAATGAAATCATGAATAAAAGAAATCCAAATAATAAAAATGAAGAAACGGCTTTAAATTCAAGATGAGACCATTTCGTATAAAGAAATAATACGAGTGGAACAAGAATTATTAATCCGGGTATTAAAAGAAAACTAAACACCCATCTCGACATATCTAAGTCACGAGAAAAAATTACCACAGTAATTATTATGATAAACACAATAGTTAGCAGATATTTCGAGCGTTTTACAATTATTTCAAAGGCTAATACAAAAAATATACCTCCTATTCCAAATGAGACATAACTTAATTGGGCAAATAGCATATAGAGTGATCTAGTAGAGTCATAATTACCACAAAATACATTTCCATTAAAGTTTCCTTCAATTTGAAAACCTTGAAAAAAAGTAAAAAGTAAAC
>CAYNEU010000266.1:0-4385 GCA_964396275.1 uncultured archaeon
AATGTAAAGATAACGCCAAGAATAACTCCAATGAGGGAGATAATTGCTCGACCTCGAGTTTTTCCTTTATTCATATAAATGTCTCCTAATTTACCGCCTATAATTGTTCCTGGAAGGGCTCCCGCTCCAGCGATAAGATAAATTGTAGTAGCTGCTAATTCTGCATTAACACCACCAATTTTCGAAGTTATATAAAAAATTCCCCATGTTCCAATAGTAGAAGTTGCTAATCCAGAACAGAGCACATAAACCAGAATAGAACCTATTGACCTTCTCCGAAAAAGTCCTTTAATGCTGTTAAAAGTAATTTTATAATTATAATTTATCTCACCTTTAAAACCTACAAACTCAGGTTCAGCACGACCTCGTTCAGGCTCAATTCCTTTAAATATGTAAGGGAATATTGCACATATTCCCAATATAAAACCAAAAATATAAGTTATCCTCCAGCCTAATGAGCCTGCTACATAACTTCCCAATAACCCTCCAGCAATAATTCCCATTCCACTACCTAATATTAAAGAAAAATTCATAGCCCCAAATTTTTTTCCTCTTTCTTTTGGAGGGTAAAAATCTCCTATCATTGAAAATCCTATAGGTAGAAAAGCACCAGTCCCTATAGCACTTATTGTAAGAAAACTTAAGTAATAATAATAATCAGGGGATATACTAGCAAGTCCGTATGAAATAATCCATATAAAATTAGTTAAAGTAAATATCTTTTTTCTTGAATACTTCTCAGCTATTTTATCTTCATAATAACCAAAAAATAAAATACTAATTATACCTACGATTAAAGTGGATGCTATTAAAAATCCGACTCCAAATTTTGTTGTCTTTGGAAGATATAGTAATATGTTATCAATATTTACTGGCATAATTCCAGTAAAAAAATATATCATAAAGTAGAGTTGGAAAAAGCAACGAAAAGTTTTTTGTCTTTTTTGTTTGAAATTCTCATCCATACTCGAAATCTACCACTCTATTATTAATTAATATTTTTTTATAGATTGGCAACTAATATTATTTGAATTTTGTTTTATAATAAGTTTTATTTTCAACAAAAATGTGTAATATATAGAGGGATATTATCTATTGCATTAATATTGCCGGTTGGATTAGGCATCATTCCCTTTACAGTGGAATTCTCATATAATGAGCGCGTTGCAGATATGGTGGCCAACTTGACAATCATAATCTCATTTAATTTGTTGTGGATTGTGATTCTCCTTTTAGGATTTGGGTAAATTCAAAATTTATGTTTGTTTACTACAACTATATTGTAAAATTAAAGTCAAAGAAAAAGTGAAATAATGAAATGATTAAGTGTCCAATAAATAAAGAAAATGTAGAAAAAGTAAAAGCACTTGAAGGTATTTACAGAAAAACATTAGCTTATAATAATGACGTTATGTTATGTTTTTTCATTTTAGAAAAAGATGCAATAGTACCGTTTCATGAACATGAAGCTCATCAAATAGGTTATGTATTAAAAGGAAAAATTAAGTTTATAACAGAAACAAGGGAATTCATTGCTAAAGAAGGGGATAGTTATGTTTTTAATTCTAATGAAAAACACGGTGCTGAATTACTCGAATATACAGAGGTAATCGAGGTTTTTAACCCAACAAGAGAAGACTACAAATAATATTTATGGAAATTACTGTTTTTTTTTACAAAAGTTATTTGAAAACTTGGTTAAAATCTAAATAAAGATTATATTCCTCTTTTTTTTGATTATATTCATCCTTTGAATTACGAATTAAAGATTCAATCATTTCATCATTTAGCGTTTTGATGAATGATTTATCTATTTTTGACCAATGAGGCATCCCTTCTAAAAATACATTCCATATGGATTTATCCTTATCTTTAGATCTTGATTGAACCACTTTTGAAAGAAGCATCCAAAATAAAATTAGTTTGTATGAGATACCTGTATTAATTTTCAATCCCATTCTTTGAAGACTTCCAAATGCGAGAATCATTAATAGAGCTAAAGAATATCTCATTTGAATTTTATAAGAATGGATTAAATATTGATCAATTATTGAATCCCAATTAAGATCCCGAAGTAAATTATTATCAGACTTCTTTATACTATCCCTTAATTTATTATAATAAAATTCTTTGGTTAAAAACGGTTTTGTTTCAACAAATTGGAATATTCTAAGGGCACCAGCTAGCCTCCATTCTAACCATTCTTGTGAATATTCTTTCGCTTTCTTTAGTGCTAACTCTTTATTTGGCCAAATATTCAAAATTAATTTTAATTTAGAATTAATTTCATCATAATACTTGATATAGTGGTCAAAGATATTAGTGTAATAGTAGCCAAGAATATCAATATATGTAAAAACTTCTAGTAGATCGATGAATCTATCAATGGCATTTTCATATTTAAGTAGCTTATTGAATTCTGGATCATTTAATAATGAAGAAATCCCATAATACGTAGATTCTCCAGTATATATTGTTGCAATAAGTAAGTGATAGTGAATTATTTTTCTGATAAGTAATTTCTCGATATCTGAAAGCTCAAAGGGTTTAAGCAAATCCAAAGTTGATATAAGATGATAACTATGATATGGATGTTTTTTATTATCAATATATCTACCAATATCATGATACATTAGAACTATTGGGAGGATTAACTGATTTATCGTGTGCTGATTCAAGACTTTCTCTCGGATTTTAGTTATAGATTCTTGGGAAAGAGTTCCGTGAGAGAATTCTCCACTTACTATTAAGAAGAATATTTTATAGGATCTAAATACGTGTCTTATTGTTCTTTGAAGTTCATCTTTATTCCTTTCTCGAGCGTCTTGAAAGATTTTCTTTAAATTAGGAAATATTGATATTAGGTCATAAAACTCATTAGAGTTATCAATATCAGTTACTGAATCAATCCAAGAAAGCTCGATATTTTTAAATAATTTACTTAGCAATTCTATCATAACTTATTCAACTTTTTTTTCTAATAATTGAAAAAAAGGTTCTACATCAATATTTCCACCACTTAATATAACCCCAACCTTTTTATTCTCTACTGAAACTTTTTTTGATAATACAGCTGCTAAAGGAACTGCTCCAGAAGGTTCTACGATTATCTTCATGCATTTCCAGAGAAATCTCATAGCGTCTATAATTTGGATTTCAGAAACAGTTATTACATCATCAACATATTTGCGGATAATGTTGAAGGTTCTCTCACAAAGAGAAGTACGTAAACCATCTGCTATAGTATTTGGATAAGTACTTGATATGATATAACCAGCTTTAAGTGATTTTAAAGCATCATCCGCTAATATAGGTTCAACTCCAATAACCTTGGCATTCGAATGTAATCCTTTAATAGCCAGAGCAGTTCCACTTAATAACCCTCCACCTCCAAGTGGAGCAATAACAATATCTAAAGGCCCAGTCTCTTTAATTAGTTCATAAGCAGCAGTTCCTTGCCCATTAATTATCTTGTTGTTATCATAAGGATGGATTAGGACAAATTTATGTTCTTTAATTATTTCTTCAGTAGTTTTAGATCTCGCTTCAAGTGTGTTGTCACAAAACACAATTTGAGCGCCATAACTTTTTGTAGCATTAATCTTATTTACTGGTGCCGCTTTTGGCATTACTATTGTTGCTTTAATTCCCAATAACGATGCAGATAGAGCAACCGCTTGAGCATGATTACCACTTGAATGAGTGATGATCCCCTTTTTCTTTTGATTTTCTGAAAGTAAACTCAAAGCATTATAAGCTCCCCTGAATTTAAAAGCCCCTACCCTTTGAAAGTTTTCACATTTGAAATATATATTTGCCTTCATTAGTTGATTTAAAGTTCTTGAAGTCATGACTGGAGTCTTGTTAACTACTTTACCAATTCTACTGTATGCTTCTTCTATTCCTTGAAATGACATTTAAAGTTAAATTTTTAATTTGGGTGTTAAATCTTTAAAATTCTTTTAAAATTAAAAACATATAGAATATTTAAAACCGTATTGGTGGTTCTCGGCGGAGATCCTTAATTTTCCCTTTAAGTAGTGGATCATCTGTTCGTTTCATCCATTCATGTAGTTTATTTCTTAATTCTTTTACAATATCTTTATAGTTTGGATCATCAATTAAATTGTGAATTTCGTTGGGATCCTTTTTCAAATCATAAAGTTCTTCATTAGACCGAGGTTTCTTAATTCGCTCTATCATATATTTTCCAATAGCATCTTGTTTCATATCTGCCCCCAGTTGATAAAGATATTCTGATTTTTCAAAATTAATTATAAATTTAAATTTATTAGTTCGAATACTTCGGATAGGGTCATAATATTCATGAAAAGACTTTTCTGAATATATTTCTTTTCTAAATACATCAGTCTCTCCCTTTAAAA
>CAYNEU010000267.1:0-2969 GCA_964396275.1 uncultured archaeon
AAAATCTAAAACTCCTGCAAGTAAAACCCCTTCTGCAGGAAAAAAATTAACACTATACTTTATGTCGACTATAGGTCCTGGTGAAAAGAAAGAAAAATTAACCGTGAATGACAGTAATCACGTAAATGATATTAAGCATACATTAGGAAATTTATATGGACTTGATCCTAACGATTTTCATTTATCCTCTGGGGGAGTTACAATGGATGAGAACAGTTCATTAAAAGACTATGATGTTAATAATGGCGACGATATTCTTTTAATCCCTGCAAGTACTGCTGGATAAATAATCATTTTTTTTTAACCTATTTTTTTTATATTAATTATTACATAGAATATAATCCTTCTCTTTGTCTTAACAGGTAATCTAAGGAGTTTGATTAATCAATTATAAATATTTTTATAGAATTATCTTCTTAATATTATATGTAAATCCTTAGTTTTCAATTATCCTCAATAAAATGCTTTTATATAAATGGATTAAATTATGAAAAAAGAATTAAGAGAAGGCAAAGTAATGAAAAAGTATAAGTCTATTTTAATATTAATTTTTGGTTGTCTAATCCCTTTATTGTTTACAGCGGCAATTCCTTACACATTATCGACAAAAATACACCTTAATTCACTTAAAGAAACAGAGCATAGTTGGACCTTTGAAATTAAATTATACGCAATAAATTTGGAAGGAGGGGCTCAATATACAATTGATGTTTATATAGATTCCTTTTGGGGGATGGATATATCATTAAGAATAGCAGAAACCCCTTATATGATAAATGGATTCTTAGTTGATAGTGGGGGATATACTGGGGAGACGATGCATTTTACAGCATCAAAAACTGGAGTTTACTATATTCAAGTTAAAGTTAATTCTGGTTCAGGATTTTATGATATAATTGTAGAATCAGGAACAATTGGCCCTGCTTCAGGAACGACTCTTGAATATTTTGATGTTTCATATTTATTAGTCTTAGTACTGCCTAGTATATTTATTCTCATAGTAGGATTATTAGTCTTGAGATGGAGAGATAAAATGCCGGAAAAAAAACCTATTATTAGTATTTATAAGAAATGGGACAGACCAGTAGAAAAAGTGCCAGTTGAAAAAGAAGAAATAATGATCTGTGAATATTGTGGAAGTGAAATCAAAAAATCTCTTAAAAAATGTCCAAATTGTGATACTATTATAAATTAAAATAAATTTTCTTTATCTCAATTTATCATCTGCTCGATAAATTAAGTTTAGAATAAAGAAAAAAGGTTTTTCAGATATTTAATATTCAATTGCCCTTCTTTGATTTTAAAAAAAAAAAGATTAATTAAAAATTATGAGTTATGATCCTCCATATTCGGCATCTGAGAACCCTAATATTTTTCCACATAAAGGACAATACCACATTCTCATATAAGATCCCGTTCGCTCACCTATAAATCCCACAACACGCTTACGACCCTTCCTATCTAACCTTGTGGTGAAAAAATCATGCAAATGAAGTTCCTTTTCGCAATACGGACATTTTGGCATAACCTGAGGTTGTGAAGAAAAATCAAATCCGCATTTAGAACAAAATTGTTCATCAATAGATACATGTCTTCCACACTCCCAACAATCTTTATAAAAAGACATTATTTACTCATTTTAGTTAATTATTTATTGAATTTCAAAATACTTCAAGTAAGTATGAATTAATTTTGATTTAAAAAAATTTTACAGTAATTCTAAAATTTCATATTTTTATTTATTACATTGATCTTCTTTCTGTTTGCCTGTAAAGAATGTTTTTGAAAATTATTTAATGATTGCTATATGTTAGTTTATGTTATAACCAAAAATTGATCAAATACACACTGATCAGTTTATTATTTTCAGATACACACTATTGAAAAATATATTAAAATATAATTAGTACGCTTCTTCTCACAATATACAACTTTTCATAACATATAATACACACTTTAGATCCACAATATTTAAATATGATAATACACACTTTATAATTAAAGAAAAAATATTATACACACTCAAAAAAAAAATAAAAAAAAAAAATGGTGGAAAAAAAAAATGGAAAATAGTTATGAATCTTATGAGAATGTTAAAGCTCATTTTGACGCAAAAAGAGCGGATATTAGTAGATTATATTTCTAAAAACAATTTTTTTATTTTTTATCATGATGATTAGAATAATTAAATTATTATAATCCAAAGAATTGAAAAGGAAAAAAGAATTGAAGGCTAAAAAAATGAACAAAACAGAAAATAGAAAAAAAGGATATGAATGTTTTAAGGCTATAAAAGCTAAAATAAACACAAAATCGAAAAATATCAAAATAATATTTTAAATTAAACCGAGGTAGAAATAATATGAAAATTTCTGGGTCAGGAACTCTTTCTGAAGGAAAAATTAATGATGAGATTCGAGTTTCAGGGTCCGCTAAACTAAAGGGAAATTTTGAATGTAATGGGTTTCATTCATCTGGTTCTACGAGAGGCGCGGGGGATTTGACTGTTCATGGTGATATTGTAAACTCTGGTTCATTTAGACTTGTAGGAAACCTTTATGGCGATGGTAATCTCAAATCGTCTGGTTCAATGTCAGTTGATGGGGAAGTGTTAATTAAGGGAAAACTACATAGTTCAGGTTCATTTAGAGCAGGAATGAAAGTTGAAGCTCTTGATGGTTTTAAAAATTCAGGCTCAGCAAGAGTTCAAGGTGACCTTTTAACTCTAGAAAGTGTAATTATTTCAGGATCAAGCACAATTTATGGAAATGTTAGTGGAACTGATGTGATTATTGGTCGGCGAGGGTTTGGTATTAATATATATAAACATTCTAACAAAGTGTCTGGCACCATATTAGCAAGAAATAATATTGAACTTATGAAACTTCTTGTTAATGGTGACGTTAAAGGTCGAGATGTGATAATAGGTAGAAATACGGAGGTTTTGGGAACAGTATACTATGTTGATC
>CAYNEU010000268.1:0-2254 GCA_964396275.1 uncultured archaeon
TTTAAACTTAGTTTTAATGAATTTAAATATTTATAAAGAGTCTAATTATTGAAATAAGGAATATTTAATCTCTATTTTTTAATTTATAAGAGATCTCAACTTACAATACAGTTGTAAAGATGTTAATTATAATTATTACTACAGCGAATCCTAGTAAGCCAATCAGGAATTTCAATGGATTTCCCTTCTCCTTTTCGGGTATAACTTCCCTTACTATAACATATAAAATCACACCTGAGATGAAGGAATAGAAAATAAATAAGAGTTCTATATTAACCGGCAAGAATGAATTAATAATTAATCCAATTATTATTCCCGTTAGAGCGGATCCACATGAGAAATATTTAATAATTATTTTTTGTTCATACTTTTGTTCTTCATAAATTTCTAAATCAGTGAATATGAGATGTGCCTCAGATCGTTTAGTTACAATAGTTCTAAAAAACGCATATATGAAAAAGAGAATACCTCCTACTAATTCAATCCTTAATAACCCTACTAAAATAATACCTACAAGAAAGTGATAAATATAATCTGTAATAAACCGGAAATTAGTTAGCTCTTTATTAATCTTATTTTGAATTTTTATTTTATAGTTATTTATTTCTGATCTCATTCCTTCTTCCTCTTCATTTAATTCAGAAAGTGTCCGAGCTATTTCTCTTAGTGCTAGTTCATCCAGATTTTCATGTGTTAATTCTTTTGTAAGAATTTTTTCCATATTATGTTCAACAGTTTCTAAGATTTTCTCTTTTTTAATTAATTTTCTCATTTTTTTTTGAGTCCTCATCTCAGCTTTCTGTAGAATTAGTTTTTCAGATACATGAATAAATGAAAAGCCAATAAGTACAAAGAGGTATTCGAATAGTTTCAAATGAAAAGGAAATTCTGGTAATCTTTGAGCAATTTCAGGAAGTACTATTAGAAAGAAATACGATACTGAAATTCCCGCTATTAATGACGCATGTACTTGAATGAGTTTATTGTCAAAATAATCTGCGATAAAAAATAAAACTCCAAAAGGTAAAGCAAGAATTAGAACTATTATTAAATTAACACTCATTAATATTGAAAATAGATTTAAAAATTATTAAAGTTGTAGTAATTAACTAGAATTAGAAAATTTTTATTGAGTTTGATAAAGACATAGTAAAAAAAAGCTCATTGGTGATGTGTAATCGAGTTTCTAATCATAACCTCAACCGAAGATAAAGCCTCAATGAACATAAGAGAAAAGTTTATAAATTCTAAAGTTTACAATTTCGAGGAGACAAATTTCATATGGCATGAAAATCCCGTTTTCAAATTAAAGACGAGTTTTACTGAAAATGAAGTATTTCTAGGGCTTACTAAGGATCCATTAATTTTTTTGAATGACTTAAAATTAGAGGAATCAGAGTTAAATCCAGATTATCTTATTTTTGCTAGTCGTCATACCTCAAAATCTGCCCGACCAGCATTTTTAGTTCATACTACGGGTAACTGGAGTAGAGATGCAGATTTTGGTGGAGAACCTCAAAATTTATCAAAAACAAGTGCATTACTTCATAAGGCAGGATTTATTTCGTTAACAGAACAAGATTTTCCCCCATTATTAACAGAATTCTCACTTGATATTGAGGTAACTCACCATGGACCAACAATCTTAGATAAACCTTTAATTTTCATGGAATTAGGGAGTAGTAAGGTGGAATGGAAAATAGATGAGGCAGGAATGATATTAACACACGCTATCTTTAGTACTTTTCAGAAATATATTGAATATAAAGAAATGGGAGATCAAAAAGTAGGGTTAGGCTTTGGAGGTACTCATTATGCTCCAAATTTTCATAGATTAATCATTAATACGAATATCGCTATGTCGTTCATATGTCCAAAATATTTCATTCAAGAATTAAATAACGATTTAATTCTGCAAATGGTAAATAATACTCTTGAAAAGGTTGATTATTTTATTATTGATTGGAAAGGGACAAATTCCGAAGATAAAAAACATCTAATACCTCTTTTAGAAGAATTTAATATCCCAATAAAGAAGACAAAAGATATGTAATAAAAATTAATAAATTAAATTAAAAATAAGATACATGATAGTCTAATGTTAGGAAAAAATCTTACTATAATTGGTGGTTCTGGTGGCATGGGTAAAGTTTTTGGAGAATTTTTTAAAAGAAATGGTTTTAAAATTACAATATATGCAAGAAATTTGGAACAATTAAAGATTGTTGCTCATGAATTTGATGTAAACTATGAG
>CAYNEU010000269.1:0-3388 GCA_964396275.1 uncultured archaeon
TCCATAAATCATTTGAAGTAGGACTGTTTGCCACAAATTCGTGAAATAACCGTTTCACGAACAATTATGATATCCAGAGGAATATGCGAGTAATATGTGTGTAATATTTTAGGAATTAAGTTTGAAATAAAAATATCAGTAATTTCTTACTTTTCAGCTTTTAACTTCTTTAAATAATTTATTGCTCTAAATAGGTGTAATTCAAATAACATATCGTCCTGTGGAAACTCTTCTCTGACTTCTTTAACTAAATCTTTTTTTTCTTTTTCAGAAATATCCAATTTCTCTAAAAGTGCCTCAATATCATATAACATGCTATTCACCTCTATAATTCTGGGGGAGCAAGGATCTCAATAGATTTGTATCCTTCTTTTAAATTTATCAAATTAACTCCTATACGAGTCTTTCTTTTCACAAGATGTTTAAAATTCCAACTTATTAAAATGTCAACGGAATGGACCGTGGTTAAAGCAAGTAATAAAGCATCATTTTCAAATCTTTCTGGAATGAGCTCTTCATTAATGTAGAGAGTTTTCATTCTTTCCACTTCAGTTGTTATTTCAAGTTTCTTTCCTTTAATCAAAAATTCTTTCATCTTACTTTTTAACTTTTCATCTCTTATTGCTTCTATTTCTTCCAAATTTATATTAGAAAAATAAAGCTCAAAGTTATCAATGTTCTTCCAGAAATCCCGTGTTTGGTTTTGGCGAATAGGGTCTCTCTCATCTAACATAGCACTATAAACAGAAGTATCTAATAAAATTTTCAATTTAATCATTAGAAAGCCTCGCGTAAAATCATATTTTATAAAGTATTTAAAATATATATATCTTAAGGCGCATTAAATTTTTCCATCATTTTATAATTTCTCATATTTATTATAATGAATTTAACTAATGTTTATGCCTAAAGTGAAATTGGATAAAACTTTAGCAGAGGATTTAATTACATCTAAATTAGGAATTCTAAAACGATATATCGATGAGATTCTAACTCGCTATAATGAATCTTCCTCTATAGAGTTCTTAGAAAAAGCACCTAAGGGGATTTATAAAAATGCGGAAGACGATGCGGTGGAATTGCGCCAATTACTATTAGAATATACTAAATTACAAGAGATTTTAAATAAATTATAAAGCTTTCCGTTGAGGGCATATATATGGATTCTCGAAAGAATCTTGAAAGAGCTCGAAAGATTATAATAAACACACCATTTTTCAATATGCATTTAAATATATTTTACTATATAGGATCATAGAAAATGGCAGATATTATCCAATTTAATCCGAAAATTCTCGGAGGAAAGCCTATCATTAAGGGTACTAGAATTCCTGTTGGTTTAATTTATGAATTAATCGGATTGAATTATTCAATAGTCGAAATTCTTAAAGAATATCCGTATTTAGATCGTAATATTATTCTAACTCTTCTTACGATTGGCAAAGATGCAAAAGAAAATCTTATGAATGTGGATATTGATGAGATTATAAGTAAAGAGGTTTAATCTTTGAATTTTCTTCTCGATGAGAATGTAACTATCTCGATTAAAGATATAATTCATGATTTAGATTTTAATGTTTTCACTTTGCTATTGAATAATATCAATAAATATATATGCTAGCATTGCTATTAAGAACTTAATGAACATATATGTTTATGATGCTTGTGCTCTAATTTACCTAACAAAGATCAACGTTAAAAAAAAATTGCCATTAATAGGATCGATTATTGTAAGTTCTACAGTCAAAAACGAGTTAATTGCAGATATTGACAGATTTTCAGATGCTAAAATACTAAAACATAATATAGATAATAAAATGATTGAAGAAAGAAAAATAAAGTTGAATAATGTTATCTCTTCTAGGACTCTAGGGAAAGGCGAAAATGAAACTATTATGATTTGTGTAAAAAATAAAGGAATCCCTGTAACAGATGATTATCAAGCTATCAATTATGCTTTGAATTGTGGTTTAAAGCCTAAAACGTCAGAATTAATACTATTAGAATTATTAGAAAAAAATATTATTAGCCATAAAGAATTTCAAATATCTTTTAACGAATTAGCGCACATAAAATCATTAAAACCTGATATTGTATTATTTTTTAAAAATAAAGCTGAAGAAATTATGAATAAATAATTTAGAAGGAGGTAATATAAATGACAAAACAAATGAATTTAAGATTAGACGAGGATCTGATAAAAGAATTTGAAGAACTTGCTGAAAATGAGAATCTTGATCGCTCCTCATTAATAAGAAAAATCTTAATCGAAGGACTTCAAAAAGAACGTTTTAATTTTGCTATTAAAAAATATGTATTAAAGGAAATTTCAATAGAGAATGCAGCTGAAATAGCAAAAATATCTCTTCATGAATTTATTTCTAAAATGTCTCAATTGGGAATCCCGTCTAATTTATCTTTAGAAGATTTTAAAAAGATCATGTAAAAATCAACAATAATTAATAAATACTTCAAGAAATGGAGGAGAATAAAAAATGACGGATGTTGTCTCAACTAGATTAGATGAAAAAGAAATTGAAGAACTGAACGAAATCTCTAAAAGAGAACGCATTGATCGTTCATCTTTAATTCGAAAATTTCTTCTTGCTCAAATTCAAGAATATCGATTGAAAGAGAGTGGTGAAAAATATAGGAAGGGATTAGTTAGTATGGCAGAAGCGGCAACCTTAGCAAAAGTTTCAATTTATAAAATGATGGAATATGTTGAACGTGAAAAGATTCAAGCCCCTTCTTTAACTGAACCGGAAATGGAAGAAGATTTGAAGCGATCTCAAAAACTATTTGAAGAAATTAAGTAATCACAAGAAATTCCTTATCTTATTATCCGATTATTTCTACGTAATCATATTAGAATTAGGAATCATATCATTATAACTTATATCTTGCTAGCTTAAAAGGCATTCTGATAATTTATTTTCTTATTTCCTATTGAATGACCTTCCTACAATTCATTTGTAGTTCTGTACCCTTTTCACGAAGATAAATATTAGAGTGACAAAAATGAAGTTATTATTTATGTAATATTGTATGATTCTATAGCTAATCCAAATTGCTGGAAATGTCTTTTATTACGAGTTATAATTTTATCAGCATTCATCATTTTAGCTGTTGTACCTATTATACAATCTGCTAAATCAAGAATAATTCCTTGAGCCCTTAATTTTCCTTTAATATCTCCAGATTCTTGGAGAATGTGAATATTGAGGGGCATAATATGAAACCCAGATAAAACTTTTTCAATTTGATCCTTAATTTTCTTATAAATAGTTTCACCCTTCTTTTCTTTTGTATATCCTAATCCATCATATATTTCAGCAATAGAAATAATAGAAATACATAAAATCTCCTCTTTATATTTTTTTAAATG
>CAYNEU010000270.1:0-5223 GCA_964396275.1 uncultured archaeon
AATTAGAGAAGAAGAATCTGGAGAAATTATTGATAAAGAAGAATTAGAAGTTGAGGAGGAAGTCAAAAGAATAATTGATGACATGCAAGAGATCATTAAACCTGTTGAATACATTATTGATGTAGAACCTATAGTAATTGTTCGTCTCAAGGAATATGAAGCTCTTTCATTTTTAACTTCTGAAATTAGCCAGAAAAATATCATGAGCTTTACTTTTGAAATATTTGATAATGGCACGGGAATGTCAAAAATTGATTTAAGAAAATTCGGACGATATCTTGCCTCCTCAAAATCTATGGAATTAAAACAAACTAGAGGAAGTCAAGGATTCGGTGCGCCAAGTGCTTTCAGTGATGCTCAAAATACAACTGGTAAACCAGTTATCACAGTTTCAAAATCAAGTGACCAAGTATATGCTACTTGCTCAGAGTTTTTCACTACATCTAAAAATGAGAAAAAATATTTAATCCATCCAACTGAAATTGACAGTCCCTTTTTACATGGTACTTACATCAAATTAAATTATCTAAATGTAAGATATGTTAGGGGATATGTTGAAAAATATATTGAAGAAACAGCATTTATGAATCCTCATGTTACGCTTATTTATATCGATCCCTTTGGAAAGGAAAAAATTTATCGAAGATTAGCTACTTCTTTCCCCCCCGAACCTAAATATGCCAAACCTCATCCGTCGTCTACTAATATAGGAGATCTACAAGATTTGATTACAAAATCAGAAAATAAATCTATATCAGCGTTTTTACAAGATAATTTTGTTAGAATGAGTTCAAAAATAGCTAAAGTAATTGTTGATATTGGTGAACGAGATTTACAAGACAAATTAAATTTACTAATATTAAAAGATGGTTTTGTAATTGTAGCTAAGAAAAAAACTGATCAAATTTATTTCATGCGAGATGAAAAAAAAATATATGGGCGTTCTACTAAACCACGAGACAAATTAATAATTTATCAAGTTGAATTAGAAGAACTTAAAGAAAAATATTGGCATTTCATTTCAATTTATAACAAATATATTAGAGATTATGAAAAAATTAATAAAGAGATTAAGAAATTAAATGACCAAATTGAAAAAACAGTAACTAAAAAAGAAATAACAGTTATCGAAAGAGAAATTAAAAATTTTTTAAAAAAAATTGAGGATATCAGAAAAGAAAAGGATAAAACTAAGGAAGATTTAAATCATTTATTTAAAGATGCCAGGGATGGATTGATTGAGCAAAAAAAATTTAAGAATAGAACAGATTTTGAAGCTTTAGTTAATGAAGTTCAGTTATCTAAAGTAAAACCTGTTGACTTAACAAAGGAGCAATTTAATTCTCTATTCCTTGCTTTCAAATCAATAAAATATATGACCCCTCCAACAGACACAGCAATTCCAGTAGGAGAATCGATTTTAGAGAATACTTTAATTAAAGAAATTGGCTTAAGAATTTCAGATAATATCGATGACTTTGATATACCAATCGATACAATTAGGCAAACAACTGAATTATTATCTGATGAAGAAAAGAGCATGCTATTAAAAGAAGGTTCAGAAGAGCTTATTAACTTAAATTCTGAAATATTGGGAACTATTGATATTATCGATGATACTTTTGATTACCAACAAGTAAAACAAACAATTGAAGATGCTCTTAGCTTTTCTGATATTGACTCTATAGAAAGCTATCATGATGTATTTGATTACTTCCTTGAAACTTTTACAAAAGATAACGATTTTGTGGCAGCAGAAACAAGAGCACCTACAAGTGGAAAAGGTTTAGCATACGTAGTTGAAGCAGTAATGGCTTATTCCAGAAGTATTGAAGTACCAAAGCGATCAAGAGATGTTTTATCGAGGTTTGTAAATAGGACACCGAAATTGAGAGATAGTGCAGATTGTGCTATAACAAAGGCAGTTCAATCAGTCAATTGGAAGAATTATAATCTTGAAACATATGATAATGGCTTGCCAAGAGGGCCAATAAAACTATTAGTTAATGTTTCTGGACCATTTGTGCATTTAATGTTTAAATCACAATCAAAAAATGCCCTAGCTGATGATGAAGATTTAATTAAAGAAATAAAATATTGTCTCGAAGCAATAGGAAGAAGATTACGAGTATATATCAATAGAAGAGCTAGTATGCATAAAAGTGAAAAAAGAGCTAGTTTAATAGAGAAATATATTCCTATATTCGTTAAGAGCGTATATAATATCGCATCTCGGGGGGAGAGTAAATATAAAGCAAAATTGAATGTTAAAGAAATTGAAGATTTAATGAAGGGAGCAATTGGCAAAAAGCCAGTTCCAGTTATTATACAAGATTTAAAATCCGAAAAACCTGAAATTAAAGAAATAGAAATTAGAAAAGAAGAACCAAAGGAAGTTGAGACCCTTAAAGAAGAGATTGCTATTAAAAAAGAAATTCCTATCGAAAAACCGAAACCAAAAATAGATATAATTTCTAAAAAAACTTTACTTAACTGGACTGTAAGTGAACTCAAAGATTATTGTAAAGGGCATGATATTATAATACAATCAAAAGAAAGGAAAAATGAGATTATTAATAAGATTTTAGACTCATTTTCTTCTGAGAGAGTTATAGAGAAACTAGAAAAAATTGAACCCTTGATTTCAGAAATCATTATAGAAAAGCCAAAACCTTTAATAACTTCTGCTAAGGAAAAACCTATACCAACTACAACTCAAAAAATACCTTCAAAACCAAAATCAAAACAAACAACACTACCCATTATTACTACTGATAGAATTTTTTCTGTATTGTCAAAAGAGTGGCAAACTATAAAACACCTTATTTTTAAATTAAAAATTAAAGATATGATGGATGCTCGATACCTTCAATTGAAATTAAAAGAGCTAGAACGTAAAGGAGAAGTGTTAGTTGACGTTAAAATGGGTAGAAAACATTGGAAATTGAAATGAGGTATAAAAATGGCGAAAAAGCAAAATAATAATGTTTACGATTTACGAGCAGCAAAAGATTTATACTTTGAATATTTAGAAAGAGGAAAAGAGATAAAGGATATTGATCTTCCACCAGATACAGTAAAAATTGATGATCTTAGTAGAAAAGAAATGCTGAATAGGCTGTATAAATTAGTCGACAGAGTTCTTGAAAAGATTTATACAACTGGAAGACCCTCGATTGAATTGCCTTCTAGATCAGGTACAAATATCATTTGGGATGAAGAAAATGATCTATTATTACTCGGTAAACAAATTATGGAAAAGCAATTTCATTCACTTACTAGTGTAGCAGATATCACTAGACTAATGAGAGTATTAGAGGTTGTCTATGAACTTCTAAATGAAGATATTCATGCAACAAAAAGGGAAGTATTCTATACTGATGTTAATTTGTTTCAAGAACAAAAAAATAGTGATAAAAGTATTGAAGATGCTGCAACAATGTTATATACAACTAGAAATTCAACTCATATTGTAGCAGCCCCAAAAGGTACATGTGTAGGACGATTAAGAATTCGCGATAGAAACGATATTATTGATTTGGAAGGATTAGGGAGTGGTGGGTGGACAATCTCACCGATGCTTGATAATATTGAAATAATTGAGTCCGATGCAGAATTTATTCTTGTTATTGAGAAAGATGCTGCGATGATGCGCTTAGCAGAAGCTAGATTTTGGAGGAAATATCCTTGCATCCTATTAACAGCTCAAGGTGTTGGAAATGTTGCAGTAAGAATGTTTTTGAAGAGATTAAGTAAAGAATTAAATCTTCCAGTATTTAGTTTAGTTGATAGTGATCCTTATGGTCATTATATTCACTCAGTATATTTAAGAGGTTCTAAAAGGTTAAGTTATGAATCACCTTTTCTTGCTACACCAAATATAAAACTTCTAGGAGTATTGACGAGAGATTTGGATAAGTATAAAATACCTCAAGAAGTCCGGATAAAGATGAATAAGCAAGACGAAAAACGTACCAAAGATCTATTAAACGAAGATTTCCTAAAAAAAAATAAAGCGTGGGAAGATGATCTTAAGTTAGCTCTTAAACTCAAAATAAAAGCAGAAATACAAGCATTTGCATCTCATGGATTTAAATTTTTAACGGATAAATACTTACCTGAAAAACTCACTACAGGTGATTGGATATGAGAATCTTTAAAAAGAAAGATGGCGGAATCGTGCAACTAATCGACAAAGAGGATATGAAGGAATGGCCAATTGAATTACCTTTACTTTTCATCGAATATATAAGAACTAAACAATTAGATAGTTATGGGAGCGCTAAAAAGGATGTTGAGATATATCTCGATGAAATTATGACAGATGTAGCAATTCCAGGATTAGTGAATGTTTTAGAAGGAGATGATAGCGAAAAAATTATACTGGCTTTGACTCGCATTGAAGAAATTTCAAAAAAAGATGTTGAAATGGCGAAACCAATAAAAAAATATCTGAATTATCTTCTAGAGAAAAATGATAAACAGATTGTGAATTTAGCTCAAGCTATTTCAAAAAATTTTACTAATGCTGAAAGAAAGAAAGAATTGGCACAAAAGAGGAAAAACATGCGTGAAAAAGAAAATTTATTCCTAGAAGGCAAAATTAGTGGAGAAGAATATGCTAAAGCGAGAAAGGAATATTTAACTTTAAAAGAGTAATATCTATCTTATGAATTGGGAAAATGAAAAAGACAATTTTCATAATTTCATATTAAATAATAAAATTATTGGATTTTTTAGAGAACCTCTAAGATTAAAATCAGGTAGGTTATCTTCTTGGTATGTAAATTGGAGGAATATAGCTTCCGATGTTTACTTACTCGATCAATTAACTGATTATATTCTTTTATTTATTGATTTTTTAGGGTTAAACCCGGTATGCTTTTATGGTGTTCCAGAAGGAGCGACAAAATTAGGTATTATTACGCAATATAAGTGGGCAAGAAGGCAGAAAAATTATAATCCTGGAATTTACCCTTTGTCTATGGGTAGAGGTAAACAAAAAGAGCATGGGGATCCGAAAGACAGATTTTTTGTTGGAATACCTAAAGGAGATACTATTATTCTTGAAGATGTAACAACAACGGGGGAGTCTCTAATTGCAACAATCAAGAAATTGAGAGATCTAAACGTGAAAATAATTGCTACTATTGGATTAACAAATAGAAACGAATTAAGAGATGATGGAAAGAGTGTTGAAGAGATAGTAAAAGAACAAAATGC
>CAYNEU010000271.1:0-2519 GCA_964396275.1 uncultured archaeon
TCATGCAAGCTTAGATAATTATCAGGACGGATTCAAATTAGTGAAACAAAAAATAGGAAAAGTATCCAATATATTAGCTGAGTTTGATTGTTGTGGTGATAATATAGGTATTCCAGAAACAACTCGTAAATCAATGTTAGGAAGATTGCCACCTGAAAAACGAAAAGAAGCTGAAAAGCATCAACAATGGCTTAAAGGAAGACCAAATGAAGATGATTTGAAAAAAGCAGAAGAATTTAGTCAATTCGTACTTAAAAAGCTATAAATTAATCTTCTCAAAATCAATTCTATTAGATTATCTGGTTTTTAATATCTCAAAAATTGGTCTAAAATTTGTTTATATTTTATTCAAAATAGAATTAAATTAAAGAAATTATTAAAACTACAGAAAAAAAAAAGTGATTTGAATGAAAAGAAAAACTAATATTGTTTTAATGATTGTGGCTGCATGTATAGTTACTGGGGGGACAGCATTTGGAGTTGTAATAGCTACTACATGGGGAGAATACGAATATGCGGCTTATTACTATTATAAACCAAGTATTCCATCATCAGTAGAGAAATTTAATCTCAATAGTGATATAGGACAAATAAATATTAAGTATAATGCAACTCCAACAGACTATTATGTGGAAGTTGATTTAGATATTAAAGTTGTTGGTGGATTTGTTGAGGGTAAAGCCTTTTCAGATTTCTTTCATCCTATTGAATGGGTAAATAGCAGTAGTCCAATATCATTTGAACTTGATGCAAAAGCTAATCCAGTGTTTATCTTTGGACTTTCACACCGAATTATAATAGATGTTACTCTTAGAACTGATGTGGTTTATGATATAAATGCATTTAGTAGTACAGGATCGATAGATATGAATGTGCCAGATAATATCATTATTAATAATACTTCTTTAGGTACATCTACGGGATCATTAGTACTAAACTCTACGAAAAATACAACTTTTCAAGGAACTCTAGGAATAAGTACTAGTACGGGTTCAATTAATATAAATGCTAAACAAGCCAATTTTACTCATGGATTAACAGCACACACATCAACAGGGTCCCTTATTTTAAACTTTTCACAATGCATTATTGGTGATAATTTAATAGGAATTGTATCAACTGGTTCAATAGCAGTTAGCAGTTATAACATGAGATACGTGAAAGATTGTAATTGGAATATTCATACAAATACGGGAAGTATTGATATCGAAATTTTACAATATATAGAAATGAATGCAAGCATTAATGGAACAATAGGATCATCTACGGGGAGTATTGATATAGTATACGATGATTCTTTAAGTAGTGTAGGAGCAGAATTTACATGTTCTGTGAGTACAGGCTCTATCTTTTACAATCCTTTAGGTTCCGGAGGTATGAGTAAGGTGAGTGGAGTTATATCTTCTAATGATTATAATGGTGCAATTAATAAGTATACTTTTGGGGTTTCTACATCAACCGGTAGTATAAAAGTGTTAGGACAAAGTTTATAATTTGAAAATTTTAATTTTAACTTTTTACTATTTTTTCTTTAATTTATTTTTAGAAAATCTAATTTTTGCCCCTATCAATCTTAAGTATTGAATAGGAAAAAAAAAATTCGTAAAACAAATAAAAGCTTTTAAAAAATACGATATATATTTATTTATCTTTTAATTAAAGATGTTAGAAAATATAAAAAAAAAGTGGTTTTAAAAATGGTTAGTGATGACTTACTTAAAAAGTTAAAAGATATGAGAGATGGAAGTGGTGAAAGGAATCCATCTGATGCTCTTTTATTATGTGAAGCTTTTAAACAACTTGCTGCTGAAAATGAAGATATAAAAGAAGAAGTTGAAGATATGGATCTTACTCTCGTTCAATTTATATGGACTGATGTTGGCTATAAATATTGGGTAAAATTTGGAGAAGGGCAAGTAGAGTATGCTGAAGGTGAAGCTGAAGACCCATCTGTTACCATGAAAGCAACAAGTGTTACTTGGGCGGGTATGGGCGCTGGTGAGATTGATGCTACTAGTGCTTATATGAGTGGAGATTTGCAAATTGAGGGGAATCTTCAAGATGCAATAGCATATGGAGAAATTAATGGAATGGTTGGAGATGTTTTAAAAGAACTTTGAGAGTAATAATCTCTTAAGGTAAAAAACTATAATCTTAAACTTTAAACTATTAATTTTTTATTAATTTTTCTATTTTTAAATCTAAATACTAGCAATACAGGAAGACTTGAAATTTAGAATTAAATTAGGAAATGCTAAAAAGAAAAATAAGATTATTTTTAAGGAAATATTCCTCTAAGTTCAATCGCTTTAGCAATCCTAGTTACAGCAATAATGTAAGCAGCTGTACGAAGAGAGATTTTTCTTTCTTTCGAAAGAATATATACTTCTTCAAAAGCCCTTAAAATTATCTTTTTTAATTCCTTGTTAATTCTATCTAATTCCCAGAAATAAGCTCTGATATCCTGAACATATTCAAAATAAGAAACACAAACACCACCAGCATTAGCAAGAATATCT
>CAYNEU010000272.1:0-8167 GCA_964396275.1 uncultured archaeon
TCTCCATTTTTTCAATGTTAACTGTTTTCTGAGGAATCCCTATCGAAGCAGTTGGTTTAACTGCAACCGTAAATTCAATCGGCATTCCTGTTGAGATTCCCCCGATTATTCCACCAGCATCATTTTTATTTGTTTGGATTCTTCCATCCTTAAGAATCCATGGGTCATTATGTTCAGAACCTTTCATCCTAGTTGCTTTAAAACCAGCACCAAACTCTATCCCCTTTATTGCGGGAATTGCAAAAATAGCTTTACTTATATTTGACTCGAGACTATTAAAAATTGGGCCGCCTTTTCCTTCAGGAAAATTAGATACAATACATTTTATAGTTCCTCCAATAGAATCCTTTTGATTTTTAACCTTCTCAATTAATTCTTCCATTAACTTTGCTTTCTCTGGGTTAATAGATCTTACAAGAGATTTCTCCCTAATTTCAGTTAAGTTTTTAATGTCCCCTAAAAAATATTTTTCTTCATCCCTTATATTTCCAATACTCTTGGTATAAGCGAATACGAAAATATCATATTTTTCTAAAATTTGTTTTGCTACTGCACCTGCCATTACAAATCCTGCTGTGATTCTTCCAGAAAATCGTCCAGATCCTCGAAAATCGGAAAATCCACCATATTTCGTTAATATGGTATAATCTACATGTGATGGCCTTAAGCAATTTTTATATTTTGTATATAATGATGAATCTATATCTTTATTTTCAATTAATAAACAAATTGGTGCTCCAGTGGTTTTATTATTGAATATACCAGATAAAACTCTAACTCGATCCTGCTCTAGACGATTAGTAGTTACGAGTGATTGACCAGGTTTTCTTCTATTAAGCTCATTTTGTATAAAATCTAAATCAAAATTTAATCCCGCTGGTACACCATCTAAAATAATTCCCACTATTTCTCCATGACTTTCACCAAAGGATGTTATTCTAAATATAGTACCAAAGGAATTATCCATAATTTTCTCATTTTCTAAGGGTCTATTATACAATAGTCTTACATGATTATTTAATTAATATTATATCTATAAGTTTCTATTTATTATTTAATGAATCTTAAAATTAACCCAATCGCAAATGGCTTAAATGGTGAAATCACAGCACCCGGATCTAAAAGCTATTCACATAGAGCTTTTATTTCCGCAAGTCTAGCTGATAGTATTTCAATAATCAAAAATCCCTTAGTGTCTGGAGATGTGGCAGTTACCATTAATGTATTACAATTATTAGGCGTTAGAACTCTTAAAAAAAGTGATAATACGTATATCGTTAAGCGCGATAAAGGCGCCTACAGATCTCCTAAAAAATCTATAGATTGCAGAAACTCTGGAACAACTATTAGAATCTTCAGTGCTTTAGCTTTACTAATCGAGAAAGGGTTAACCTTAAAAGGAGAATTTTTTAAACTTAAACGACCAATTCTTCCACTCCTCAATGCGCTTGAACAACTGGGAGGAACATTCAAATTAACAGACGATAAACTTAAAATCACACGTAAAAAAAATTTATGTAATAAAATTAAGATTCCAGGAGACATTAGTTCGCAATTTATTACTGCTCTGCTAATGTTATGTCCTTTATTAAAATGCAAAGATAAAGATTTTATTGAAATTGAATTAATTACTCCATTATCCTCTAAATCGTTTATAGATATTACTATAGATATATTAGAATTGTTTGGAATTAATATTCAAGCTAATTTTGAAACAGGAAAATTTTATATAACAAATGAACAAACTTATAGATCCCAGTCATATACTATTCCAGGAGATTTTTCCTCGGCAGCATTTATTTTAGCAGCTGGGGTTTTATCTCATAAATCTTCATCTGTAATTGTTAATAACTTAAACCTTAAGAATTACCAACCAGATAAAAAAATTCTTGAGATCCTAAAAGAAATGGGAGCAAATATTAATTTTGACGAAGAAAAAGATCGGGTTGTCGTAAATGGAGGCATAAATACATACCCGTTAAAAGGTATTGAAATTAACTGCATTGATATTCCTGATTTGTTTCCAATTTTATCTGTTATAGGTGCTTTTGCAGAAGGAAAAACAATTTTATACAATGCTTCTAATCTGCGATTAAAAGAAACTGATAGAATATCTGTCATGGCTCGAGAACTAAGGAATATGGGTGTTGAAGTTATTGAAGAAGAGGATAAGCTAACTATTTTTCATAGTGATAAATTAGTTGGAACAAAGATCAATCACAATAATGATCACAGAATTGCGATGGCTTGCAGTATTGCAGCTTTATATGCTGACACTAGTTCTTCTATTCAAAATAGTAATATTGTGAAAGATTCATATCCCTCCTTTTATGAAGACTTAAAAGAATTAGGAGTACAAATTGAGATACTTTAAAATTTTTTAAAAATCTATCTGAAACTTTTTTGTCTTCGCGCTCTAGCTTTTTTTCCTCCGAATTTCTTCGGCTCTGTTCTTCTCGAATCTCCACTCAATAAGGAATCATCATATTCTCTGAAAGTTCTTTCAATCGTTTTTGTACCGATTAATTTATATATTGATTTAGCAATTGCCATACGTACGGCATCAGTTTGACCACTCTTTCCGCCACCCTTCACATTAATTGTAATATCGCATTTTTCAACTTTTGGATGGTTTATTATTTCAAGGACTTCTTGAATCCTTAATCGAGCTATTTCTGGTTCATATAAATTTAAAGGTATATTATTAATCTTTATTTGACCTTTTGCAGGGTGCCTTAAAACAGCTCTAGCAATGGCAGCTTTTCTTTTTCCTGATGATTGAACTACTTTCATCGACATTTATTAAACCTCAACCTCACTTTTTTTCCAACCAATTCGTTGGCATAAATTTTCTAAGGTAATATACCTGTTATAATATGAAAGTCTCTGTTTATTCACATTATTTATATTATTAGGCACCAATTTTTGATACCTACTTTTAAATCGTTCTGGAATATCCGATATATAAACATGAACTCTTTTAAGAGCTTCCTTTCCTCGTAATTTCTTTCTCGGTAGCATTTGTTTTATAACTCTTCTCATAAAAGTATCTGGTCTTCTTTCATGAAATGGTCCTCTGCGCGGATTGGTTGCTGTTGAAATATTAAGTCTTGCTAAATACTTTTCATGAATATCCCTTTTTGTTCCACTAATAATAGCATCTTTTGCATTAATTATTACTATATACTCCCCCAATAGAGCTTTTTTAGCAATATGACTGCAGAAACGCCCTAATATGTTGTTTGATGCATCAAATAATTGATATTCAATAACCATAAGATTTTCACTACTCATAAGATCTTAATTATTTTAATAAAAAACCTTAACTCCACTACCTTTAGGGTTTTGTTCTAATAATTCTTCAATCGATACTAATATGCTTCCAGATGATTCAATTTTTTTTTTCGCCGACTTTGAATATTCTAAGCACGCAATAGTAAGAGTATGCTCCAATTCCCCCATACCTAAAACTTTTCCAGGAATAACGATGATATCATCTTTATTTGTCTTCTTATTAATGCGATATAAATTAGCTTTAATTCTATTTTTTCTTGGACCGCTTAACTTACGGGAAATCTTTCTCCATATTTTTATCTTGGATTTCCACAAATCTCTTATGAGTTTTCTAATATAATAGTTACTTGGTCCAGTTACTTTATGAGACATTAGAAAGCTACTCTTATTTTATTTGATATCTTAAATTTATAATATTTTAATAATTTTTTGATAAATTACGATTCTATCTCTGCGCCTTCAAGTTTTTCAACAAATTCATCAATTTTCTCTAAGAAGATCTCAAATGCTTTCTTGATAATTGTCTCAAATGGAAGAACTCCATCACTTTCAATTGAGAAGATATAAGTATTATCTTTCCAACTTACTTTTATAGCTTGTTCTGGACATTCCTTCTGACATGAATTGCATAATGTGCATGTTTTCCAATAATCTTCTACTAACACAGGCATTTTTTTATTTGAGAAATCATATAATTTTTCAGGACATAATCTCGATACTAAGCATTTATCTGGGCATTTAGTACATTTGCTATTATCAAAATCTATTTCAGGATAAAATCTGTAAAAAATATTTGAAACAGCTTGCCATTTAACATGATCTTTAGCTATTCCTAATATAGAATACGCCTCGATTATTACTTTATCATTTTTATCAATTTTTACTAGTGGAATCTTTGGATTAACGGGAATAATTTTAGGATCGTTTGAATTCAAATTTCCTGAATATATTTGTAAGGGTGCATTGGTTGTGTTAGTAACTTCACAAGTTAAAGAAACTTGACAAAGAGGACACCCATATCCCTCGCATTCGCACTCTCGTGGAAGTTTATATGTTTCTAAATCGGTAGTTAAAGGCATCATTGAAAGCCTATGGGCTATTATTTCATCGTATAAAGGCGAATCATTTTTTAAAATAATAACCTCATCTACAGCCATAACGGGGATCTCAGAAATAATAATTCTGCGAATTGCATTCGCCATTTCAACAGAGATCCCATCTACCACGAATATGAGTTTCCTTTCGTTTTTTTCGAGAACTTCAAGACTCATGACTTTCATTAATTCTAAATTATAATAAGTCTTAAATGAATCGTATAAGATAAGTTTTTTTATTCTAATGAAAAGATTAGAATAAATATTATTAGTAAAACTTCAAATATTCATATGCTTTGTTTGGAGACTGAAAGCAATACTTTATTTCTTGGAAACTTTGTCTAAATTCAGCCACATCATTTCTTATCTTTTTAGGGTCCTTTTTATCAATTAGTAGTTTTTTAAAGAAATCAGCAATATCAACCATTTCATTTTTTTTCATGCCAAGTCGAGTTATTTCAGAGGTCCCGATTCTCAAACCGCCTGGATTTTGGTAATGTCTACCTGCAGCGATGTCATAAGGTAAAAGATTACGATTAAGGATAATGTTAGCCTCTTCTAGAATTTTCTCAATGTCTCCACCCAATCCAATAGTTTTCTCAAAGTTTGTAATATCAACCACAATCTGATGAGACTCAGTAAATCCTTTATGTTCCATTAATACTTTCAAACCAATATCAGATAAAGCTTGTCCAAGAGCTTTGGCATTTTCAATAACATTTTTATGGTATTCCTTTCCAAATTCTAACATTTCTGCTAATGCAACCCCCAATCCAGCAACATTGTGTAGATGATGGTTAGATAGTAAAGCCGGAAAAGCACAAGATCTCAATGTTTCAACTAAATCTTCTCTATTTGATATTAATGTACCATGTTGAGGTCCTGGAAGCGTTTTATGTGTACTCATCGTCATAACATCGGCTCCTTCTCTTAAAGGATCTTGAAAATACCCAGAACCAATTAAACCAGCAACATGGGCAGCATCATAACCAATATATGCTCCCACTTCTTTCGCAACTTCACCAAGTTCTTTAACGGGGTGTGGGAATAAAAATACTGAACCACCAAATAATACTAATTCAGGCTCAAATTCTCTTATTATTTTTGCAGAAGCATCAATATCTAGGTTCATTTCATCATTATCAAAAGCTAAATATTCTACATTTATGCCTCTAGTTGTACCAGCTGTACCAAAAATTTCTCTACCACTTTTTGCGAATCTTGGTCCATGTGAAATATGACCACCACGAACAATAGACATACAGCACATCTTACCATTATTATCTGAAGTAAAGGCATTATACATAACTAAGTTTGCTACAACTCCAGATACTGGTCGTACATCAGCATGTAAGCAATTAAAATATTCTTTTGTAAGTTCCATGCAAATATCTTCTATTTGATCTATATAAGTGCACCCAGCATAAACTCTCTGTCCGCTCCAGCCTTCTGCATATCGATGTGAAAAATCAGAAGCACAGGCTTCATCCACAGCAGGGCTAGTAATATTTTCAGAAGCGATGAGAGGAATAGATTTTTGGAACCAATCATGATGTTCTTGCAAAAGATTTCTGATTTCAGCTACTTTTTTCTTCAAATTTAATCTTCCTTATCATTAATTTTAAACGTTATTAAAGTAATAAATCTACAATTTTTTTAAACCTTATTCAGATCTCCTTTCAAGAATTAATCTAGCTTCAAACAAATTTAATTTTTTCCCTGCTTTTTGCTTTTCTAGTGCTGTAGCTAATTTATCCTGTTTAATCTTTTCAATCATTTCATTTTTTTTTGATATTTGGTTGAATTTTGGAGCTGGTTTTTGGTTATGTCTATATGGTTTCTTCCCTTTGTATGATTTCTTTCTTTGGTTCATTACTTTTAAGTATTGTTCATGATATCGATCAGCTGTTTTTTTGTTTTCAATTAATTCTTCTTCGAGTTTTTTCTTATCTTCCTTTAATTTATCGACGTTTTGAAACTCTTGTAGCATTTTAGCATGGTTTTCTTGAGATTTATCTGACCATTTATTTAATTGTTCATAGATCTTATTCAAATTGATCTTAACAATTTCAATTTTCCTCTCAATTTTAAAAATATCACTGTTTGTTTGTTCTGATAAAAATTCTTGTTTCGTTTCTGCTAATTCTCTTATTTTATCAATTATGGTATTTTCCTCAGTAATATCAAGTTTTTCCGTTTCAATTCTTCTCTCCAAATTATCAATTTTTCGTTCAATTTGTTTCATTGAAAGAATTTGTTTCTTATCTTTATTTTTTGTTTCAGGTTTTTGTAAAGTGTTTTTTTCTTCTATTAAGGTATCTAAAAGTGTCTTATACTCAATTTTTTTTTCTTTTAATTGTTTTACCTTATCATTCCAGTAATCTCTTTTCTTTTTGTATTGTTCCTTAGCGATTTTTAGAGAATTTGTAATTTCTATCTCAATATCTTGGAGATCATTTATAAATTGTTTTGTTTTTTGATTTGATTCATCTCGTTTTTGCCGTAAATTCTCTATTTGGGACTGAAGGTCTCTAAAAGAAGTTCGAGATGTTTGAACGTTATGGGGGGTCTCTCTACTCATAAATTAATTCATTAAAGAGTATTTATAAAAAAGATTTTTTATAAGTTTAATATATTTGAGAGTTGTAGATTTTTTATATATTTTTTGTAAATAAATTAATAATAAAAGAAAGCCTTCTTATAACCAATTAAAGATTTAGATACTTTAGAAATAATAAGAGATTGCATTTAAAATGAGCTCCGAAATTATTAAAGAAAACGATTTAATCTTTTTGATTCTTGACGAAAAACGACGATGGCTTATTCAAGTGAAATCTGGTGAAAAATTCCACTCACATAAAGGAATCATTGAGTTTGATGATGTAATCGGAAAAGTATTTGGTTCCGCAATTTTTTCGAAACCTCTTGAAACACAAGGCTATAAATTTTTTGTATTAAAACCCTTGCCCTCTGATTATGTTCTTCATATGGCTAGGAAAACTCAAATTATTTATCCTGAAGATGCTGGAATGATTCTACTATATTCAGGAATCGGACCGGGAAGTATAGTTGTTGAAGCAGGATGCGGTTCTGGAGCTCTTACATGTATTTTAGGTAATTATGTTCGCCCAAATGGGCACATTTACTCTTATGATATTAGTGAAAAATCACTTAAAAGAGCAACGGCAAATATCCTTAAAGCAAAGTTAAAAGATATCGTAACAATTAAATATGGAGATCTGATAAGGGAAGATTTAAACCATAAGAATGTTGATGCAATTGTATTAGATCTAGCTACTCCTTGGGATGCTATCGAAAGAGTTAAGAATTATTTAAGATTTAGTGGAACTTTAGTATCTTTTTCCCCAACCATTGAGCAAGTTAAAAAAACGGTGTCAATGATGAACAAGAATGATTTTATTGAAGTAAAAACGTATGAATTAATAAAAAGAAAAATCCAAGTAAAAGAAAATGCTACACATCCAGAAGTGAGAATGGTTGGTCACACTGGATATTTAACCTTTGGGCGAAAAATAAAAAATATTAAAAATCCTTATCGAGAGAGGAAAATGAAAACTAATGAATATGTAAATCTAAATGGAATGCCGTTAAGAGGTTGAAGGTTTTATGGAAATTAACTATGAAGATTTCTCAAAACTTGATATTAGAGTAGGATTAGTTAAAAATTGTACAAAAGTACCCAAATCAAAAAACCTCTATAAATTAATGGTAGATTGTGGAGGGAAAGATCTAAAACAAATTGTGACTGGGATCGCTCC
>CAYNEU010000273.1:0-3969 GCA_964396275.1 uncultured archaeon
AAGCTTGTAATTCATGAAGAGCCTCACGTAGTGGTTCAGGATTTCGGTACATAACTGAAGCAAGAATTCCAAGCGCTCCTGCATTTGAACAAGCAGCGGCAAAAGAGGGATAACTTATATTCATCATATTTCCACAGAAAATTGGGTATTTTATCCCCAACATTTCTGTTACTTTTGTTTTCAACATAGATCTATAACTTCTTTTTATTTTGTTATAAGTATTTAATTTAATATGGTTAATAGAATCTATTACTGTAAAAAATAAAAAATTTCATTTTCTTGGTTCTCTCTGGTTTAACTTAAACAATCTCAAAATATCTTCAATATTTATCTCTGATAAGTCCTTTATAATCAAATCTGCATTAAATAGATTTTCTTTATTTTGAGTAGTAGTAAGAGCAATCGATATCATTCCAGCTCTCTTTGCTGCTTCTATACCGACTGGGGCATCTTCAATAACTATACAATTTTTTGGTTTGATATTTAAATTCTTAGCAGCAATTAGAAAAACGTCTGGATTTGGTTTGCCTAATTTAACTTCAGCTGCGGTGATAATAACATCAAAAAAATGCTTTATTTTTAAACTAGTCAATAATAAATCAACATTTTCAGACGGACCACTCGAACCTACAGCTAATTTAAAACCAAATGATTTTAGGTCAGATAAAAGTTTCATAACTCCCGGTAAGGGTTCTAATTTATCATTCAACAACTCTCGATAATTTTTCTCTTTAAGTTTAGCCCATTCTTCTATAAGAACTTCATCTGGTTCTGGACCTAATAATTTTCGAGTGATTGTGGGTGATTGCTGACCAAAATTTTGTTCAAAAAACTCTCGTGTAAACTCTACTCCAATCTCTCGTCCTAAATTTACCCAACTCTCAAAATGAATAGGACCTGTGTCAGCCAGAACACCATCCATATCAAAAATAATGCAATATTGTGAAAAAATTGTATTATATTTCATTTCAGATAACCAATATCTATCAATGTTTAAATTACAATCTTTTGTAAGATTTAAGATTTTAAAATTCCAATTAGAAATTAATTTAAATATTAAGAAGACATAATGAAGAATTAAAATAGAGGGTATTATTAAACCTAGAGTAGGATACGTATGAAAAAAAAATTAAAGATAAAGATTTTAATAGGAATGATTGGATTCATATATTTTGCTAATATATTTTCGGGTTTTTATAGAGAAAGTAATAATAATATTATTACAATAGAGCTAGAATATAAAGATCTTATTAATTTGAAAGATTCTGGATATTGGAATCTTACAGGTGACCCTATATATATTGATGATTCAGATCCAAATTATAATTGGAATAAAACTGTTGCTGATAATGATTGGTGTACTGGAGCAGGTACTATGGATGAGCCTTATATTATTGAAAATGTAACGATTAATGGTTTAAATTCAGGGAGTTGTATTGTAATTAATAATTCAGATGTATATTTCATTATTAGATATTGTTTGTTATTTAATTCAAGTCAAGGCAGCTACCCTAATTATCAGGCAGGAATTAAATTACAAAATGTTAATAATGGGATTTTAATTAATAATAATATAACGAATAATAATGGCTATGGTATCTACTTAGTATCTAGCAATAATACTTATATCTCAACTAACTTAATTTCAAATAATTTCTATAATATACATTTAAGTTATGGTAATAATAATACAGTTTCAAATAATGAACTAACAGATAGCGCTGCTTTTTGTATCTATTTAAATTATTCTGATAATAATACTATATCAATGAACACCATCTCAGATAATACTTGGGATGGCATTCATTTAAGTTCCAGTGATAATAATAGATTATTAACAAATACAATCTCAAAGAATGGGGGTAGGGGCATTCAATTACGCGTAAGTAGTAATAATAATGTACTCTCAAAAAACTTACTTTTAGATAATATTGATTATGGTATTTTTATAGATACCAGCCATGAAAATACCCTCTTAATGAACACTGTCTTAAATAATACAGCCACTCTTGGTATCTATATATATTATAGTGATGGTACCACTCTTTCAATGAATACAATCTCAAATTATTGGTATGGTATCTATTTGCAAAATAGTAATAATAATACTCTTGCTACAAATACACTTTTAAATAACACTGCGAATGGCATTAATCTACAAGAAAGTGATTCAAATATTATTACTGAAAATCGATTAGAAAATAATAACAATGCGGGAATTTTTATTGATGATCTAGGCTCAAGTAGTGATGATAATATATTTTTTAAAAATTATATGATAAATAATAGTAATCATGCTATTGATGAACCATCTACTAACTATTGGAATAATTCTCGTATAGGAAATTATTGGGATAATTATTTTGGCTCAGATTCAAATAATGATGGAATAGGAGATACCAATCATAGTTTTACTGGGGGTATAGACTATCTACCTATTTATGGTAACCCCTTTTTCGATGGAAATCCAATCCACATTGATGATAGTGGCGTTAGTGGACATACATGGGAATGGACATCCACAAGGGCATGGTGTGACGGAAAAGGTACATGGAGTGATCCGTATGTTATAGAAGATTTAATAATTGATGGTAAAAATTCAGTGAGTGGCATCTTAGTTGAAAACACTAATAAATTTTTTAAAATAGAAAACTGCACAGTTTTTAATTCCACTTCAACAGTTTATACAGGAGGAATTATGTTTAATAATGTTAAGAACGGTCAATTGTTAGATAATGACTGTTCAGATAACAATCGAAATGGGATATACTTGACATATTCTGATAATAACACTATTTTAGGAAATTTCATAAATAATGTACCTGTGATTGGAATAAGATTAAGGAACGGATGTGAGAATAATACCATCTCGGGAAATAGTGTTGTTGGTAATAATATAGGGATTGAAGTTTATAATTGCGATAATAACTCTATAATTAATAATAATGTAACTGATAATAGTGGTTGGGGATTTCGTATATCAAATAGCGATAGAAATAGAATTCTTAATAATAAAATAACCAATAATGACGCAGGTTTAGAAGTATCGCATGAGTTCATGATTGGGTCTCATAAAAATCTAATTTCCAGGAATATTATTAGCAATAATAGCTTTTATGGAATTTATTTAAGTCAAACTTCAAACAATAATTCTATAATAGCTAATCTCATAAATAATAATGAAAATGATGGTATACATATATATCGAAATTCTAACAATAATAATATTTCAGGAAATGAAATAAGAAATAATGATGGGGATGGGATCGATCTTTTTAATAATACAAACAACAAAATTATAGCAAATATAATTAACAAGAACAAGGATTATGGAATCAAATTAAGTTTAAGTAATTATACCTTTATTTATGGAAATATATTAAATAATAACGGTATAACTTGGCATATAGAAATTGTTAGTTCTAATAATACATTCCTTTGGAATGTTTATGATTATACAATTTCTCCATTTATTATTGACAATAGTGGAGGAGGGGATTTTGTTTGGAGTCAAGCATCAAATAATTTAGCGTGGTGTTCTGGTTCTGGAGCTTTTAATGATCCGTATGTTATACAAAATTTAATAATTGATGGTCAAAATTCAAGTAGTTGTATAGAAATAAGAGATTCTAGTGTGCATTTTATAATTGAAGATTGCATTACGTTTAATTCTTCTTCAGGGATAGTAAATGCAGGAATCGAACTAACAAATGTTCTCAATGGGCAATTAATAAACAATAACTGTTCTAATAATCAAGCGCATGGAATTCGTTTATCCAATAGTCAAAATATTACAATTTCAGGAAATACAGCAAGTAAAAATGACGAGTATGGCATATTTCTAGCAACAAGTCATAATAACAGTCTTTCGGGAAATGTTTGTGATGAGAATTATTATAGTGGGATTTATTTAGGACTAAGTACCGCCAATAACATTTCAGATAATTCAGCTTTTAAAAATATTGGCCA
>CAYNEU010000274.1:0-1854 GCA_964396275.1 uncultured archaeon
TCTCCAAATGGACTTCAGTTATTCTTCAGAGATGACATTCTCAGTAATAAAATCTCTTTTAAGGATGTGTCTGCCAAAGAATTTGTAAAAGCAATTAAGGACATTTTTCAACCAAAAGATAAACTAAAGACAAAATCGACAAAAGAAATTGACAGATATATAGTCACAGCAATGGATGGAGAGACTTTTGGTCATCATATAAAAAATTATGAAAAAACGTTTCTAAAGAAGGTATTAGATCTCATTCACAATGAAGAAACAATTAAAATCATTTCAATTTCAGAATTGGATCAACGTTTTCCAATAAGTAATAAAAAAGTCATACCACGTGAATCGAGCTGGAGTACAACTTATGAAGATATGCAAGATGAAATCCCTTATCCATTATGGAAACATCCTAATAACAATATACATAGATATTACTGGAAACTTATGAATAGTCTTAATAATTTAATAAACTTAACAGATAATTTAGATCTAACAACAGATTGGGAGGTTGAGAATTATTATAATACGGCTCGATATTTTTATGACCGTGGTATTTATTCATGTCCCGTTTGGTGGTCCAATCCTCAAAAAGGGACATGGAGTCCAAATTTAATTTATAAAGGTATTGAACTTTTAATGAGAGCAGCTCTTAACGCTCAAATGGCATTAGTTCATGCAGGTAAATCAGATCTAGGAGAAGGATATTTTGATTCCATATCTTATTATCATGGATTATTACTCATGGAATTTAGTACGATAACTAAAAGAAATTTGAAAAAGTATACTGAGAATAAAGAAGCATGAATTTTATCTATTTTTTGATATTAGCTGTCTAAGAATTTCATTCCACTCATCTAATTTTCGTACATACCATGCAGCTGAGTCAGTTTCTCCATTTTCATTTCTAAATGTTATTTTTAAAAGAGGCCTAAATACTGACCTGTGCATATGTGATTTAGGATTTGTAATCTTAATAATAAATTTCACAGGGATCAATAGATCTTTTTTTGGTTTCCACATTCCAAAATATAATTCTTCTTCTGTAAGTAATAATACACCATTTCCACGAACTTTCCATACTCCCGAGGATTCTAACCCGAAAAAGTTAGACATGTCATCAGCTATTAATATATCTTTATCTTTATAATTTTCATATACTTCATTAATTCTCTTCTTAAAAATTTTTTTTAGCATAACTATCTCACCAATTATTTTCCTAAATTATAAATTCATTAAGTTAACCATTCAATATTACCTTTTTCATTATAATTTCCCCACTTTAAAACAGGGCAAACAATTTTTTTATAAAAAAATTTGGTTGAAGAATTGAATCCTCCTGGTTCATGAGGAGAATATTTATAATGTTGCCAAGTTCTTGGTGAGAATTGAAAAATAGGGAAGAAATCTGTTTTTAGATTCATGCAAGACATAGGAATGTGATAGGGTTTTTTTAAAGTGGAACACTCTTTTTACATGCTCTTCACTATTCATAGAATTTTAAATAATATTGATATTCATTTAAGTGAATAAAATGTAAGCAAAAATTATATAATTTCTAGTTTATATAATTTACAAAATAATACTATGAAAAAGATTTTCGTTTAAACCTACTGTTATGTCAAATGATAATAAGAAAAAGATCAACTATTGTGTATATTGTGGATCTAATGTAGATGAAAATGAGACATATTGCCCTAAGTGTGGTAAATTAGTCATTAAAATTAAACCGGCTAAAAATATTCCGCAACCTAAGATTATAGAAAAACTAGAAGTCTCAAGAACATGCCCAGGATGTGGTTCTGTAATAACATCTACTATTTTAGATCAGTGTCCAATATGTAATACTAAATTAGAAAAAATAGCTGA
>CAYNEU010000275.1:0-3855 GCA_964396275.1 uncultured archaeon
ATATTATTCACAGAGATTTCTGTAGTTAAATGAGCACCTAAATTAAAAACAAAGTTATAATAGAAATTCATCAGTTTTGAATTCATTAATAGGAGTAGATATTTTATGCTAACCTTGTTCTTTGTATTACTTTTAGGAATTATTGCAATACAGGTGCTTAAAGGGAAATAATTCTTGTTGTCATATGCAACAGTTAGATTTGAACTAATTGTTTGCATAATCAATTTTTCAGGTTTTTGAAATATAGCCTCATCTCTCGCCCGATGAAGAGCTTTTATGTCATAAAGTACATACAATCCATCAAAATCTATATAATAACGCCCAATATTCTTACCTCTCAAAGTTTTCTTATATGAATAATCTACTTTATGATCTGCTAAGAATTTCTCATCATCTCCAGTAGCTATACAAGTTTTGGCTTCAAAATACTTAATTAAATCACAGTCTTTTGTCTTTTTTATATAATTAATTATTTCAAGCTCCTGATATTGGAGGTCTAAATTGAAATTATAATTTTCTTGTTCTAAATATGTTTTTTGGGTAATTTTCTTTAATAAAACATCCTTAGCTGTATAATAATTTTGATTAGAGAAATTAGTTTTTATTAATATTTTATGATCTTCTAAAGGAGTTCTTGTTGTTAAAATAATAATTACCGTTTCAGCTGTTACAAATTGAAAGGCTTCCGCGCCCATATCAATGATTTCCTCAATTGTAGTGTATTTTAAAAGATGCTTTCTTAATAAATCATAATTATTTGAACGAATAATATTTTTATGAACGATATAGCTTATTTTTGAAGATGAGTGACATAACTCAATAGAACGTTCAATAAAGATTCCAAATGTATTCATTAAACCTTTTGGTGTTTCAAATCTGTTTTGATATATAGCTTTCTCGATAGGTATTAATTGTTTATTAGAAATGTATGGTGGATTTTCAATTATAATATCAAAACCACCTTTTTCCATAATTTCTGGAAACTCATAAAACCAATGAAATGGCTTTAGATCATATATCATCGCTTTCTTTTCTTTTTCTGTTAAATTAAGCTTCCTTAAATCTTTATGAGTTTGGAACACACTCTTGATTTCATCAAAAAAGCACTCATTTAAGTCGGTATAAAGGCTTGCAGCAATTTCTGATTGTTTTATAAAACCAATTATCGCATTACCTACTCTACAATTGAAATCAATATTAGGTAAAATCTTAGCATCCTTGCTATTTGGAACCATCTCTTCAAGTGCTAAATACAATGTCTGTTTCGTAATCTCAATTGCTTCATTCTCAATGTCGACACAAAATAAGTTATTTGATATAATATATTCTCTGATTTTATATTCTGACCAATTTACTATCCCTAAGCTTTTTAAGTTAAGATAATATATTTCTAAATACTTTAAAGCGGCAATTATAAAGTGTCCACTCCCTACAGCAGGATCCAAAACTGTCAGACTCTTTAATACTTCAAAAATGTATTCGAGTTTCTCTCTATCACCCCTAGTAATAGGAAGATCTACAAAAACTTGCCTATTTTTATCCTTTTGAATGAAATTTTTAAAGAATTTATCTAAATTCAATATTTTAGTTGAAAAGTTATTATTTACTTTTTCTAGTAGAAATTTTTCAATTGTAGTTTTAGTAATATAATTTGCTATATTTTCAGGTGTATATACTGTTCCTTTCTTCTGCTTGTTCATTTTCTTCTCGAATCAAATCTTTTTCATAAATAGCGAATGTAAATATTTTTTTTCTAATTTTAATAAATATATTAAGTTTAATATGGATTTTACCTAAACACTTCAAAATCTTAATTCTGTAAAAATGGAAGGAATGGATAAATTAGATAAAAGAATTAGAAATATTTCCTTAATTATCCTTTTTATAGCAATTATATTACTAATTATTTGGATTTTAAATTACATAAATTCACCAGAAAATGCTTCTCCACTTCTAATGTCTATTGGAATAGCATTACTCCTTGCGGGAATTTTATTATGTACCAGAATACAATATGTTATTTGGATGAAAAAACGGTTTTAAAGAAATTTTTATAGTTTGAAAAAGATATCTACTATTCTTATGAATTTAACATCATTATTATTAGTGGTAGGATTAAAGAGATTAAAATTACAAGCCAAAACCAAATTGGTCCAAACATTCTGGTGTTCCTTTTATATTCTAAATACTCCTCCTTAAAACGAACTCCAACATCATATATTTCTTCCAATTTTGCCTGAATAAAATTAGCTAGTAGAATTAATGGAAATACTAGTAATCCGTCTATGTTTATTGCGCTTAAACCTAATCCAAGAGAAATTATAATAATCCCAAAATAAATTGGATGTCTACAAAAAGAATAAACACCTTTAGTTAATAAACTTCCAGCAGTATCTTGTGCTCCAACAGCTTTACGCTTGAATATAGTTAGTAATAATATCAAAACTCCAAATATCATTAATATTAAACCTAAAATATCAAACCATCTAAGATTTAAAGCATTATTAAAAAGTGGAGGTCTTGGTATTACATTCTCATCAGAAGGAAGAATCATAGGGATATAACAAAAGGCATTAAATAATATTACGGAAGCCAAGTTTATAGTAGCATTTTCTAAAATCAATGAATACTTTTCTCGATTTTTTAGAAAATAAGCAAATATTGGTATAATAATAAATAAGCATCCAACTAAAATCAGTCTAATCAACCACAAAATTGACATATTATCAACTATAATTTATTTTTGTTATTAAATCTAATCTAATTTTCTAGAACTTTTAAAAGGTAAATATCTCCCTACTTTATTGAAGTAAATTTTAAAATCTTCACCAAACGTTTGGAGTAAAAATCGTTCTTCATCAATAGCTTTTGAATTAAATGTAAGAATATTAAAAAAACTTATGAATAATGAAATTACTGTAGGAATAATTAGAAAAGAACCAATCACAAGCAAAAATATACCAAACACTATAGGATTTCTCATGAATCTATAAATTCCAGAAGTGATAAGCTCGGTATCATCTGTAGGGAGTTCAATCCTAAAATTTATACCAAGAGCCCTAATTCCTAAAATTTCAAATAGAAAGCCTACTGAAATCATAATCATACCAATTATAATTGACATATCATTAGATAAGAAATTCAAGCGCCATAAACGTTCTATTATACTATTGAGAAATATATATAAAATTATGAGACCAAGCCACAAGAAAATAGAAACTGAGCTTAACCTTGTTAATAATAATGAACCCTCATGAGTACCATGAGGATTTTTTCCACTTTTTTTAACAAGAATTATAGGCCAAAAAAATCCAACTAAAAATAAAATTATACAAATAATAAAAAAATATTTTATAAACATTGTTTCTATTATTTAAATTCACCAATTTTTATCAAATTGTTTGTATTGTGTATATTCTAAAAAAATATAAAATATCGTGGAACTTTTTTTTTGTATTCTAAATATAAATCACCATATTGCGCATATAGCTGTTTTTCTTCTCCTAATATATTAAAATATGAGCCTATAATTGAAATTAAAAGTATAATTAACGATATCCATGACCCAATCATAAGTATATGTCCGAGAAAAATAATATAAATATTGAATAATTGTGGATTACGGGATATTTTATAAAATCCATTAGTAATTGGTTTTCCTAAGGGTGCATTTTTAAAATTAATTATTGCAGTGCTCAACGCTATTATTCCTATAAAATATAGAATGATCCCAATATAAAATTCGATAGAACCAAATTTTAACGGTGAAAGAAATAATAAAATAATATTAATAAGACTAAATGATTTACCTATCGTCGTCATAACTATTTGTGTTTTTGTCCATCCTTTTCTTTC
>CAYNEU010000276.1:0-4048 GCA_964396275.1 uncultured archaeon
TTATTTATAGATTTTAAAAGATTAAGTTTTTTTAGTTTAGTTGCGGTGCATTTCTTCGGATCACATTCTCTATAATTAAGACAAAATACCTTAGGTATTTCTTTTATTGGTTCGGAGATAGTCATTATTGGAATTATTAAAAACAATCATTAAAATATTAAAATTAACAGTTGTGTTCCTTTCCTATTCATACTTAAAGCTTGTAAGAACATTTACAGATTTTATAAAGTTCATAGTTGTGTGTTCTTCACCAAATATTTGCATAATTGAACTTATTATGTTTCTTGATTCACAGATAACTGGTATTCCACCATATGTTAATGTAAATAAACCAATAAAAGAAATATCTTCAATATTTGATGTTTTGTCCATTGTGGAGAATTTTATTTTTGCTGATGGGCAAGTAATAAGCCCATAGAAATTTTCGGTATTCTCCCCAGAAATTGTAATATAGCATAATAAATCTCCTATAGAACTTCCTCGAGATTCTTCTTTCATTTTTTGAAAAGCTGCATTCGCATTTGCAGAGAAAGCCTCAATAGTTATAGGTAAATTTTGGCCACTTACTTCTCTCGCATCCAAAGTTAAACCAGAAGGGTTAACTAGAGCATATCTTATAAAAATGGGATTCTGAATGGAATCTAAAATTGTACTTATTGAAGGTAATAAATATGATTGTTCAAAGCTTTCGGGTTTATAAGATACGAAGGGAACTTCAGACCCCATTCCAAAAAGATAAATCGCACTACGAACTTTATCACAAAAAATTTCAACTTCTCTCTCTGATTGATCTCCACTTCCGAAAAATTCACCTAATTTTTGTTTCAAATAATACATGGCTGTGGCTAAATTATCTGCATCTAGAGGCCAGTCTTTATGGTAATCATGAACTATAGTTAGAAGTGTTTCATTAATTCTAATTGTTATTAAACAAACCTTATCAAAATATGAAAATGAAATAACTTGGTCTTTAATATTTAAATCTTCCCAATTTTCTTCGCTAGCAGAAAAAGCTGCTGAAGCTAAACTTGTGATTTGATTTGGGTTTAAGTCGATCTCACTCTTTCTCCCTATTTTTGCTATTGAAAGTCCATTCTGATCACATAACACAACTAAAAATGTACCTTCTGAAGCTCGGAGAATAGATGTTAAATGTTTTATTAAGGACTCTCGTACACTCATTAGAGAAATCAGGTTTTTTTGTGCTAAGTCTTGATAATATATTTCTAGTATTATGTATAATAATAAATTTTTATCTTTTAATTCAATCGTATTTAATTTTTAAATCTCTTATAAAAAATTTTTTTTATTTCTTAGTCTTTTAATTACATAATAATACTCTTTTAATGTATTAATTTGCGGGAATTGCCAAGTCTGGTCAAAGACTATAAGGAGCTTGATCCAAGGCTGACTATAGGCGGTGGACTTAGAATCCATTCTCGTAGGAGTTCGGGAGTTCAAATCTCCCTTCCCGCATTTTTAAGACCATAATTCATAAAATTTTTAATCCAAAATTAATTACAACATTAATAATTAAATAAAATCTTTCAAATCGAAGATTTTAAAAGATTAATATACCTTTATTGTTTTAACAATAATAGCTCCCCTAATTGTCATGCTTCTGTAGTGTAGTCCGGCCAAGCAATAATTATACTTGAATAAATACTTGAATGCTAGGCCTTCACCCTGGCGACCCGGGTTCGAATCCCGGCAGAAGCACAATTTCTTTCTTTATTTAACAAAATGATTTAGAAAATTAGAAAAATCATTTATAAAATTCACCTTAATTCTAATAATAAAAGTCGTATAAGGATGATTTATTTTTCAGATAATAAATAGAGCAAAGGAAGGAATAGTCCCGACAAAAACATATTCCCTTTATTATGCGAAAATTTGAATCCCGGGGGAGCACCAATTTATCATTAGAAAACCAACTTTTTTTCCATTATAGTCTAGAGTCGTGAATCGAGAATCAAAATTTTTTAACTTTCTATAAAAATCCGTATAAAATCATTTAATTCTGAAATTGCTAAGATGTTGCTTCGGCTTAGAGTTTCAATATCTTTTTTGTAAAACTCTAATTTGCATTTAGTGCATTCAACTATTTCACCATAATCGATTATTTTTTTTTCATGACATCTAGGACATTTATATTTAATCAATTCATTTTTCATATAATATCACTTTTATTTAATTTTAAGATCAAATGTGCAGGAGTTTCCCTTATAAATGTTTGCATGAAAATATAAATGAAGAGATGGAGGCTTCTTAAAGTAAATTAAAACTTGAATTTGACACAAATGTACATAATTTCAAAAAGATTTTTATTTTGCAATTCACCCTATGAAATTTTGTGTACTTTAGATATGAGTAAATACATATTCAATCTAAATCTGAATTAGATTAAATTGAGGGAAAGAATTAACACGTTCTTATTTAATAAGACTTCAATTATTTCACTGTTTTTCAAGAGTTCAAATAAGGAATGAGTATTTTTTTTAATTAAAAATTATAAAAAAAAGTAAGAAATATATATTAGCATTTTCAAGAAGTAAATTGATTTAAGGGCCTCCTTCACCACCGGTAAAATGTGCAAAACCGATGATTGACATATTGAGCCAAACTGAAATAGCAGTCAATAAAGCTAATATTATTGAGATTTTATAACGAATTTTCAGGTTAATACACCTAAATATAGATTTTTCTTCATTATTTTTCTTAACTTAAATATATAAATTCCAAGAAAAAGAATGGCAGTTAAAATTGATAGATCTTGTAGTTATTTGAATCTCTTTCTACTAAAATCCTTATTTAAGAAGTGAGCGAAGTTTTTGTTAGTTCTATTGAGTACAGAGAATATCTAAGTATTCATCTCTTAATTTTTTAAGGTGGTTTTTATAAAATGAATAATAGCTCTTAGAATAAAATGTATTTCCTCTTTTTTTTTGATATAAATATATTTTTTTAAAATATTTTTCTGATAAATTAATAATTTCAGCAAAAGTTAAATTAGAACTGGGTTTTATTAATTTACATAGTTCCCTTTGATTATCATTGGGCATTCTCCACCAATTCTTATATAAAATTTTTGCGCCAAATTTAGATTCGCATTCATTATAGATTTTGGAACTTGGTAAACCAGCATATAAAGTCCAAGCTATATTTATATTATAATTCTCCATTAATGAATGATCTCTTTGACTATTCTTAAAGAAGAAATTATCAAAATCATGATATTCATCTTTCAATGATCCTGGAAACCCAAATATGTAATTAAAAGAAACTTCATGCTTAAAATTATTAGAAACCTTAATAATTTTTCTTACTTTAGTAGTGTAATTAATAATGCTTTTATTATCCAAAGTTGTTAATTTATTCATATTCTTTAAGGTAGTTTTAGATATTGATTCAAGACCAATTTCTGGAATAATGTTTAAATCTTTGTAATTTCGTAAATCTTTTTCTGAACATAAATCTATGCGATCAAAAACATGAAGTTTATCTGGAAAACCATCAGTTTCAAGTTTAAGTTGTTTTAGTTTTAAATAAAAATTATTTCTGTATCTTCTATTAGGAAAAAAAATTGGATCCATTATATGAATATCATTTATTGATAACCATTTAGTTTCATTAACAGCTTTTATTTCTTCTATGCATAAATTGATATTTTTTAATCTAACTTTTTTATAACAATTCATTAAATCTGTTGAATTTATGCAAAATGAACAACGAAACATACATACTCTACAGAAATCAATATTAATAAAACCAAATTTATTAATTTTTTCTTGATATTTTTCATAAAGAGAAAAATCTATTATAGGAATTTTGTCTAAATCCATGATTAAATCTGATGTAAGGATTTTAAATTTACGGTTTGAAGATGATTTTTTCGATGAATTCTTCTTCATTAAATTATGAATTAATTTATAAAAACCAATTTCAGCTTCTTCTCTTATTACATAATTAAATGGGATTATATTATCAGGGTAGAACTCATAAAAGAATTTTGGGATATTAATAGGATTAAAATCATTTGGGATGATTG
>CAYNEU010000277.1:0-4461 GCA_964396275.1 uncultured archaeon
TTAGTGATTATTAAAAAAGCCCTCTAAAAACCAATAAAAATAACTAATGGATTTATGAATATTATATATTCTTTTTAAATTGTAAAAAATAGTTAGATCTTATTAATATATTTGAATTTACATATAATGCTAAAATATCAATTTAAGTGTGATCTTTATGACAGATGAAGAAAATAGTAGTTCACAAGAAGAGAAACCCGTCGGTAGGTTAACGGGGAAGACAACAACTCATACAGTAACCGTTGTATTTGAAGGTCCTCCAGTTGAAAGAAATAATTATTTAACTATTTATGGAGAGAGAGATGAAAAAGGAAATAGAGAATATTTTGTGCTTTATATTACTGATATGTGGACCGAAGATAAGGGACGCATGGCAAAATTAGCGGTATTAGGCGAACGACCAAAAAGACCATTTGAAATAGGGCTAGATGTTTATATGGCAAAAGAACAACAAATCGCAAAAATTTTAGGTATATTTAATCCACCGGAAGAATCACTTTCTCTAGGGAATTTAATTGGATATCCGTATGAAGTGTATTTATTAATTAAAAATTTTGGTAGGATTTTCATTACTGGAAAATCTGGTTCTGGTAAATCTTATACAATGGGAGTATTATGTGAGGAATTTCTTAAGAAGGGAATTCCTCTTGTAATTTTAGATAGACATGGAGAATATGGTAGTTTAAAGGTTGCTGGTGAAGATCTACCAGAAGGTGAAAGTGAATTTGTTGATGGTATAATCGAATTTTCTGATTTAAAGAAAAATAAAGGGGGAGACGTAGATATAGAATACCTTTTTTCATTAAAACCTACAGATATTGTTGCACCGAATCTGTGTACTATAGTGAATTTAAATGGTATGGCTTTAGAAGTTCAAGAAGCCATAGCGGGTAAATTACTGAAAAAATTATATGAGGCAAGCACAACTAGAGGAATCCCTCCATTCTACTTATTTTTAGATGAAGCTCACTTATTTGCTGGAAAGAAGCAGACAGAAACTTGCGAAGTTGTTAAATTATTTGCTCAAGAAGGAAGAAAATTTGGTGCCAATATTGTCATAGGAACGCAGCGTCCACAATTATTAGATACTACAATAAGAGCTCAAGCGGGAACTTGGGTTGTTCACAATCTTTCAGATATAAGAGATATCGGAATTACTATTTCCAGCGCTGAAGATTTAAGTAATGATAATAAATCAGACATTTCTGGACTAGATAAAGGGCAAGCAATAATATGTGGAGAGGCTGTTAAGGGTATTCCCCTCTTTGTGAAAATTAGAAAAAGGCGAACAAAACATGGGGGTGTCAGCTTTAATCCATTAGATTTCCTTTCAGATCAGACAGTTGAAGAATTAAAGAGGCGAAAAGAGAGGCTTTTAGGAGGAAAATCTGCTGATGAATTAGAAACTGGAAAATCTATGTTTGAAGAAATGCTTGAGCCAAAAGGAGCTGCTGATTATTTAGATGAAATTTCTACATTAAAAGTGAGAATTAAAGAATTAGAGGATGAAGTTAATCGTTTAAAACAAAAAGTAGCTGATGTAAAAGAAGGAAAAGATATACCACTTGTTGCTACTGATGATACTATAGAAGAATTACAAACCCAAATAAATGTATGGAAAGAGAAATACAACTTTCTAAAAGAAATGGCAGAGAAAGGTGGAGAAGATATGGCCCCTTTAGATGATAACAGCGAAATTGTGTTAGATTTAAATAATAGAATAATAGAACTAGACGCACAGGTTAAAAAATATAAATCAAAATACGATAATGCTCTAATCTTAGCGGAGAAATCAATAGCTGAACTAAAAAAGCGAAAAAAATAATTTTATTTTATTATTTTCAAACTAAATTCTTTTAGTTTCTTTTCTTTAATGATTTTGGTTGTTTTAACCAACTTTTTTTAACTACCTTAAACTTTTTATGTGAATTGTTAATAGTTTAATTATTAATTTAAAAGACATTTATTTATGAGTAGAAAAACATTGAATATTGAAAGTATTAAGGAATTACAGAAAAAGTTATCTGATCTACTTGGCGTATCGGGGCATGAGGAGAAAGTACGAAATTTTATTCTTGAAGAAATTGAAAATAGAGGCTTAGCCGATAAGTCATGGATAGACTCATTAGGAAATGTTTTAGCAATAAAAGAAGGAACAACTGGACAAAATAGGATTTTATTAGATGCTCATATCGATGAAATTGGATTTATGATTTCTCATATTAAAAATAAAGGTTTTTTACAGTTTGTATCAATTGGAGGTTGGGATAAGAGGATTCTTTTAGGACAGTCTATACTTTTAAAATCAGGAAGTGGTCAAGTCTTTCATGGTATTATTGGGTCAAAACCGCCTCATCTTACTACAATTAAAGAACGAAAAAAAGTTATTGATATTCCTGACATGTATATTGATATTGGAATGGCTTCCAAAGATGAGGTACTTGATAATAATATTAATATTGGAACTGTAGGTACATTATTTAGCCCTTTTGTTGAGTTTCCTAATGGTATGGTTCGTGGTAAAGCCTTTGATGATCGTACGGGTTGTAATGTTCTTCTTCATACAATGATGCTCTTAAAGGAAAAAGAGCATTCTGATACGGTTCTTTTCAATTTTGCGGTACAAGAAGAAGTAGGAGGTTTTGGTGCGATAACTGGTGCTTATGAACTTAAACCTACTATGGCAATTGCAATCGAAAATACAACTGCAGCAGATGTGCCGGGGATAAAAGATTCTGAAAACCCTGTAAGCATAGGAAAAGGTCCAGCAATTACAGTAGCCGATAAATCGTTAATATCAAATCCAGAAGTAAATAAAAGATTGATTAAAAATGCAGAATATGAGAATATTCAATATCAATATAAGAAGCCAATGTATGGCGGGACTGATGCTGGAAAAATTCAATTTAGTCGTAGTGGTGTTCCAAGTACAGTTGTATCTGTTCCTTGTAGATATATTCATTCTCCAACTTCATTATTAAAGCTTGATGATATTTATAAAACTATACAGCTGATTGATGCTTTTATTCGGAATCCTGCCAACATTTAATTATTCCTCAAGAAACAAAGCTTCATCAGAAACTTCTGAGCTTAATATTTCTTTACTTATGAATTTCTTTTCTAATTTAATCTGCTTGAGAAAGATTAAGCTTATTAAGTAAAATATTCCCATTGAGGCCAATGTAAGAGTAATTATTGTAGGGTTCTCTGCATTGGGCCCAGTAAGAACCAATCCTATTATAAACGAAGCCAAAGATTGACCAGCTGCCATAATAAATGAGCTCAAACCAAAATAGACCCCAGATATGTTTGAAACAGCCTCATCGAACTCAGAAGTTTCAATCTTATCAGCAGCTTCATAGATTAACACACTTGCTAAAGGAGGATTGAATAATCCTAATCCATACATTGAGCCCAAAATTGTGCCTATAGTTAATATAAATAGGATAATTTGAAACTCAAAAGAAAGTAATTCAATTAAGAATATCAACTCAAGAAAGCAAGCGATTATAGAAGAGATGATACATATTATATATGTTTTAAGGATTGAATTCTTTTTAAGTAATTTCCGCCAGATATAAAATCCCATCATTTTACTTAAAATTGAGACGATAACATAAAAATAATACTTACTCCCTATGAACATTAGTGAATATGTTAGAAAAGGGATTACAATTATTCCTAATATCTTACCTGAAATACTATTAAAGAACCTTACAGATAGATATTTTCTATATTTTTTATCCCGTATTGGAGTTCTCATTTGATAAATGAATAATCTTATTGAGACTTTTTGTCTTTCAATTTTAGGAGTTATAAATTTATGAAAACTTTCATCTATCGAGAAAAATGTTGTTAGAATAGCTATTAATCCAAAGAGAGTAAATGAGGCTCCTACCCAGGGCATGTAAGCAAACACTATTTGACCTGAGGGTTCCCACCATTTTACATGTTCGGGATTAGGTAATATGCTTTCAACAATTAGTGGTAACAGCATAGCTAAAATTGAAGCAATTATTTGAAAAAATGTTATAACTGCAGCAATTTTTTCTCTATTTTGATGTGTTTGTGATTGTTCTGTAAGCATTGAAAGATGTACAGTCAACATTGAAGATCCAGATATTGATTGAAAGATGAAAATACTCCATAAAAATACTGCAGTAGGTATAAATAATGAATTATTTTGTGGACATTTAGGAGGCAACCAAATGATAATACTAGTAAAAACCCATATTGGTAATCCATAAAGAAGAAAAGGTCGACGCTTTCCAAATCTCCCCAGTTTTTTATTATCTGCAAGTATTCCAAAAATTATGGAGGAAATTGCCGAAATAATAAGCTGTAAAGAAATTCCTACCGATGTAAGGATCGCGTCCAAATTGATTGTATAAACATAATATTGAAAAATAAATATTCCAATGAACATATTTGTCAATATTAAACCAAAGTTTCCTAAAGCAT
>CAYNEU010000278.1:0-5978 GCA_964396275.1 uncultured archaeon
TAAATCGTTTTTAATTATATCTAAACGAACCTGTTTTTCTTTTAGAATTTTAGTATATTCTTTAATACTAGTTTGCAGCGATTTTTGTTCATCGACTAGCTTTTGTTGCTCCAAATTTGTTAACCTTGATAATGGCATGCTCAGAATTGATTGAACTTGAATGTCACTTAATTTGTAAGCGGTCTTTAACTTACTTTTAGCCTCATTGGTATCTTTCGAACTTTTTATCATATTCACTACATTATCAATATTATTTAACGCAATTAAAAGCCCTTCAACTCTATGAAGACGATCCTTCGCCTTTTTTAGAAGATACTCGGTTCTTTTTTGAATAATAACTAACCGATGTTCAATATATTCATTAATAATTTCTTTTAGATTGAGAATTTTTGGTTGTTTACCCTCATTAATGAGGACTAGATTTGATATATTAAAAGTAGTTAAAAGGCGAGTTCTTTTAAAGAGGACGTTCTTAATTATGACGGGTTGGGCATTTTTAGATAAATCCAATACAATTCGCATCCCTTTTCTATCAGACTCATCACGCAAATCTCTTACATCTTTTAGAACTCCATCTTTAATTAATTTAGCAATTGACTCAATCAAATCTGTTTTATTTACTAAATATGGGATTTCTGTGATTATTAAACTAGTTTTTTTTGCGGTTGTTTCAGTCTCAATTCTTCCGCTAATATTTATGGTGCCATTTCCCGTATGATATGCATTGTAGATTCCATTTGTGTCAGTAATAATACCTCCTGTTGGAAAGTCCGGTCCTTTTATAATTTCCATTAATTCTTCTATAGAAATTTCAGGATCATCAATAGTCGCAATAATCGCACTACAAACTTCTGTTAAATTATGTGGAGCCATGGATGTTGCCATACCTACAGCAATTCCTTTAGTACCGTTTAATAAAATATTGGGAAGTTTCGCGGGCAGATATAAAGGTTCAGATGTACTATTATCAAAATTAGGTTGGAATCCTACAGTTTCTTTATCAATATCTTCAATTAACTCATTTGAGATTTGTGATAATCTCGCTTCTGTATATCTATAAGCTGCAGGTGGATCTCCATCTATAGATCCGAAATTCCCTTGTGGATGGATTAAAGGATATCTTAAGGAAAAATCCTGACCCATTCTTACTAATGCGTTATATACAGCCATATCGCCATGAGGGTGAAAATTTCCTAAAGTTTCTCCCACAATTTTTGCGCACTTTACGTGTGAACTTGTATAATTCCAATTATTCACAGCCATAGCGTAAATTATACGCCTATGGACAGGTTTCAAGCCATCCCTAACATCAGGAATTGCACGCCCAACGACCACAGACATAGCATAGTCAATATAGCTGCTTTGCATTTCGTCTTTTAATAAAATCTCTTCAATCTGCTCTGAAGTCAATTATGACACCTTTTTATTTTAAATTATTATGATTTAATAAATAAGAATTAAATATCTAATGTTTTAACTTCATCAAAATTACTAATAATGAACTTTTTACGGGCTTTTACTTCTTTCCCCATCAATTTTGTAAAAATTAAATCATTTTCGAGATAGGATTCATAAGTTACTTTTTTCAGTTTTCTAGTTTCTTTATTCATTGTAGTATCATAAAGTTCATCTGAGTTCATTTCACCAAGGCCTTTATAGCGTTGAGTTTTGATGGAATCCAAATTGTTTAAATTGTATTTTTGCTTGATACTTTTAAGTAGATCATCTCTCTGATTGTCAGAATAGACATATTCCTTCACTTTTTTATAAGAAAGCTTATATAATGGAGGTACAGCAATATATAAATGTCCTTCGTCTATCAAAGGGCGTAGATATCTGAAAAAAAATGTAAGCAATAAAGTCTCTATATGGAAGCCATCCACATCAGCATCACACATGATTATGACTTTATGGTATCTAAGTTTACCTAAATCGAAATTTTCCTCGGTCTCTTCCCCATTCTCTTCTAATTCGCCATTGGTTCCATTTGGTAAAGTAGCTTCTTGAAATCCCACTCCTAACGCTTTGATTATGGCTTGTATTTCATTATTTTGCAACACTTTATCTATTCTAGCTTTTTCAACGTTAAGAATTTTCCCTCTAATAGGAAGAATTGCTTGATAAGTTCTGTCTCGTCCTTGTTTTGCAGGTCCACCAGCTGAATCGCCTTCTACAATGAAGATTTCTACTTTTTCTGGATCATTTGACGAACAATCGGCAAGTTTTCCCGGCATTCTAGCGCTATCTAATGCTGATTTCCTCCGAATTAATGCTCTTGCTTTTTGGGCAGCTTCTCTGGCTAACTTTGCATTAATTGTTTTTAATACGATCTTTTTAGCAGTCTGGGGATTTTCTTCGAAATACTGAGTTAATTTATCGGTAACAATTTGGCTTACAATTTGCCGAACATCAGGATTTCCTAGTTTAATCTTAGTTTGACTTTCAAATTGAGGATCAGGAAGTTTAACAGAAATAACTGCTGATAATCCTTCTCTTGTATCAGCTCCACTTAATATATGGCCCTTATACTTTTTCTCCATATAATTCTCTACATAGGAGTTAAAAGTTCTTGTAAGAGCAGATTTAAATCCAGTTAAATGTACGCCACCTTCAATAGTATTGATTGTATTTGCATAAGTTAAAATATTTGTTTGATATCCAGCATTGTATTGCATAGCTAAATCGCAGAAAATTGTCTCTCCATCCTCCTCCTTGTAAGAGTCGCTTATATAAATAATATCAGTATGTAATGGTTGTTTATCTTTATTTAAGTATGAAATAAATTCTTTAATGCCTCCTTCATAGTGAAATTCTTCCTTTTCATCATCAATTTTACTATTAATTTCAAATCTAGTGTGTGGCGTGAGAAATGCTAACTCTCGCATTCTATTACTAATAAAATGTGCATTAAAAAGAGGTTCGTTAGTTTCGAACTTAAAAATTTCTTGATCTGGGTAAAAGGTTATTTTAGTATAAGTTTCTTTTGTTTTAGTTTCTGTTACCTCTGGTTCTGATGCTTTTTTTCCCTTAGAAAACTTTTGTGTGTAAAGTTGCCCATCTCGACAAACCTCAACATGCATCCATTCTGTTAAAGCATTTACAACTGATAACCCAACACCATGTAAACCCCCTGAAATTTTATAACTCTTACTGTCAAATTTACCTCCAGAATGGAGATATTCCATAATGACTTCAAGAGCAGGTTTATTAAATTCTGGGTGCGTATCAATTGGAATCCCACGTCCGTTATCGAATACTTGAACTGAATTATCCTTATATAGAGTAACTTTTATCTCATCAGCATACCCTCCCATCGCTTCGTCAACAGAATTATCTAAAACTTCAAAAATAAGGTGATGGAGTCCTGTTTTACCTGTTGAACCGATATACATTGCAGGACGCTTTCTAACGCCGTCAAGACCTTTTAATACCTTAATATCATCAGCGTCATAAGAATTTTGGTCAGAGGATTTGCCAGGCATAAGAGAACAAGCTTATATAATTTGATTTGTAAAAGTAAAATTATTCAAAAATTAATGAAATTTTAACAATTTACTAAGTAACAAGTGGTAATACATGCTTTTAAATATTAGTGCTCTTTTTGGTCGTTCAATAGAAGGAATTCTTCATGGAGATTTGCCTAATTAATATAAAGTTCAATGGTTTTAATATAAGCCAATAGAATTAATTAAGAATTCATGATTTAAGGTTTGTGAGTTCCATTTTTAATAATAAATTTTTAATGAAAAAATGCGCCATTACGTACTTTTTTTAAATTTATATTACCACCTTTCCAATTTCTTAAACAAATTTATTTAGATAATAAATTCAAACTAATTAGAAGTCTGAAAAAGTAAGAATAAGAATATATTTAATTACTATATTTTTTCTTTAGTATAGATTTGAGTATTTCAATGTTGCTTCTCAGTAACATCATAAATGGCTTTAGACATTTTTACAAATTCAAATAATTGTTGCGTAACATCATGAGTTCGAATCATGTGTGCTCCATTATAAACTGCAATTGATGTAGCTGCAAGCGTTCCATTTAGTCTTTTTTCTGGTTCGGGAATATTAAGAGTTGTTCCAATAAATGATTTTCTTGAAATAGCTACTAATATTGGTTTGTTTAATTCTTTCAGTTTACGTAAATTTGCTACAATCTTTAAATCATATACATGAGTTTTTTCTTCAATCCAATGACCGATGCCAGGATCTAAAATGATTTTGCTAATATTATATCCTTTTTTTTCTAGATTTTTTATCGTACGATAAAATTCTGGAATGATTTCCTCAATAGTACATAGATCGCCTGGAACTTTCTTAGAAGCCATTATAATAATTGGGAGATCTTTATCAATAATAAAATTAGCTAATGTTGGATCTGTTTTTAAGCAACTTACATCATTTATTATAATTTTTTTGTTTTTTTTTTCAGCAATTCCAAATGCCTTGTCCGCAACCTCCCTATATTGTGTATCAACAGAGATTATTATATGCTCTGGAATGATCTTGCAAACAGCATCCATAGCTATCTTCATTCGATTAACTTCTTCTTCTATGGTTATTTTTTGAGACCATGGTGCAGTAGATCGCCCACCTATGTCCAATATTTGAACTCCATTTTTTACCATTTCAGATACTGCTTCTTTGATTCTTTCGGGCTCTTTATAAACAGAGCCTTTATAAAATGATTCTGGACTCAAATTTATAACTCCCATAATGATAGTAGGGAAGTCATCACCAATTTCTAAAAAATCAAATAATTTAGTGTATATCTTTTTCATTGCTTATCTAGAAAATGAAAAAAATATATCAAATAAGTATTATTCTTTTAACTGCTATGGAGTTATTTTCAATTAGACTTCCTCTTATCAAGAAAAATGATCCTTTATTACAGATTATTATTCAAACTGTTAAAGATCAAGGAAAATCCTTAATTGAAGGAGATATCATTGTAATTGCAGAAAAAGTTATTGCTACCTCTCAAGGAAGAGTTATAAAATTGGCTGAAGTTGAAAATGTCTCAGAACAGGCTAAGGAATTGGCAAAAGAATATGATATGGATGAAAGATATGTAGAGCTAATATTAAAAGAAGCTTCGATGATATTGGGAGGAATGAGACATGTAATCTTAGCAAAAGTTAATGATTTTCTTATAGCTAATGCAGGAATTGATCAATCTAACGCGGGTATTGGCAATGTTGTTCTCTTACCAAAGAACCTAAAAGAAGTTGTATGGAATTTTTGGAAAGAATTAAGGAAAGAGTTTAGGATCAATAATTTTGGTGTAATTATCGCAGATTCACGAGTTCAACCCCTTAGAAAGGGTACAATAGGAATTGCTATAGCTACTGCGGGATTTGAGCCCATCGAAGATCTACGAGGTCAACCAGATCTTTTTAAAAGACCGATGGAGATAACAATGAGAGCTATAGCAGATGATCTTGCAAGTGCTGCTCAATTTCTATTAAGTGAGGCGGATCAACAAACTCCAGTAGTTATTATTAGAAATAGTAAAGTTGAATTCACTGAAAAACCTCAATTAACTCCTGAAATGGCACCAGAAGAATGCCTCTACATGAATATCTTCTCTAAATATCTTCTTAAAAAACAAGAAGAAGATTAAATTTTAGAGGTTTAGAAAAATACCCTTAAATGTCAAAAGAAATTCTTCAATAATTTAGTCTATAACATTTAATAATTCAGTCAAATTTTTTAGAAATCTCTTATTTGAATAGATATAATCTTTAAAAAAATAATACAATGTCATATAATAAGTAGTTTATTTTATCATGAAGCAATCAAAACATACAACAATTGCGGAAGCCCTTAAAAAAGGTTTTGAAATCGTAAATTTAAGAGGTTGGGTTTATAGAGAAAGAAAATCGAATAAATTTGTATTCATAGTATTAAGAGATGAATCAGATATAATTCAGTGTGTTATCTCGAAAGCTAAAAATCCAGAGATCTTTGAA
>CAYNEU010000279.1:0-5852 GCA_964396275.1 uncultured archaeon
AAGCCTTTCGGCAACAATTGCAAATCCTGAATTTTTTAACTCGTGGCTCACATCTTTGGGAAATAAGACAACTTTAATAAAATCCAATGAACGTCCCGTGCAATTGCATTATAAAATTGAAATTACACAAAATAAAGATTCCACTATAAAAAGAATTGTAAAAGCCACTTTGGAAAAGAATGGACAAATCCTTATTTTTTTAAACAAGCGGAAAACTGCTCAACAATCAGCAGAAAATATAAAAAATCTTGTTAAAAAGTTTTTAGAGGAAAATGAACTTAATATTTGTAAAGCTTTAGAAAAACGTTTAAGTTCAATTAGGGGGGGTCATAGAGATTTACAACGAGTGATTAAATCCGGAGTATCATTTCATCATGCAGGACTACTTCCTAAAGAGAGAAAAATTATTGAAGATAATTTCAGAAAACGGATAATTAAAGTAATTTGTTGTACCACAACGTTATCTGCGGGAATTAATACTCCAGCACGCTTGGTTATTCTTAAGGATTTCAAGAAATATGTTACCTCCGGTCATAATATCAAGAATTTTTCTGAATTTCATGAGAATGGTGATGGATTCTCTTATTTCAAACCATTCTCTGCAAATGAGTGTCACCAAATCTTGGGCCGTGCAGGTCGTCCTGGACTTGATTCAGTAGGATATGGAATTATTTTAACTAAAAATATCGATGAAAAAATGTGGGTAGAAGAACATTTCTTTCAAGATCAGCCGCTACAAAATTCTTTGATTCCACGATATAATGATTTGACCTCTGGATTGAACAAAATTAATACTCTCAAGGAACAAGTACTTCTACGAATATATGAGGAAAAAAAAATCACATTAGAGCAATTAAAGAACTTTTTTGAAAAAACCTACTTTTGGTATGGAATTAAGCATAAAATGAAAGAACAAAAAATACCAATTGAACAATTGCTAATGATTAAAGAGATTACTCCTATAAATATTTTAAAACTTCATTCCGATGCGAATAAAGTAGAATCTCTAAAGAACGGGAAATTCCAAATCAAACTTTCGAAATTTAATGATGAGAACATCTCAGGTTATGTGAAAACCCAATTTGGAGTATATTTCTGTCAATTTGATATCACAACTGGAATTCAATGCTCATGTGGATTTGAAAATGGAATCTCTGATAATTTTGCCAATAGTGAATTTTCATTTGAATTCTGCGATCATGTCACTGCTTTTTTATTATATTTAATACAGTATCCTGATGTTAATTTCCAAAAATATGTGGATTCTATTATCCCAAAATCGATAAAAAATCAGTATATCTTAAACTACTTGTTTGAAAAGGGTTTAATCATTAAAAATGATGATGGCACAATAAAATGCTCTCAATTTGGCAAGTTAATAATTCGACTGTATTTATATCCTGTTTCTGGTGTAATGATTAGATACAAGCTAGAAAATGTTGCAATAAATAGTATTCAAGAATTAATTAAGGAAGCATATGATGTGCTTAAGGCTGAATTCCGTGTAAAAGACAATAAAATGCTCCAACCAATCTTAGAATGGGCAGACGAAGAACCTCTTGAACAAATTTTAGAGAAATATAAAATTATGACCGGAGATCTATTTTCTGTAAGGGATAGTTTAGAGAGGGTAATTACGTTTATCGGGATTATCGCCAGTAATTTAAGTACACATGGGTCAGATCTACAAGATAAACTCATAGAGATTGCCGAGATGTCAGAAACACTTAGAATTCGATTACATTATGGGATTCAAGAAGAATTATTCGATTTAGTTTTAAGACTAAATGATGTGGCAAGAGTGAGAGCGAGGATTTTATATAATTCCGGTTATCATACTGCTTCGCAAGTAAAAAGAGAAAGTCCTTATGTTCTTAATAAGAAAACAGGTTTAGGAATAAATCTATGCAAGAAAATCATAAAATCTTAAGCATTTTAACTGAATCTTTAGAATTTTTTCTTTATATTCTTTTTTACTTACTATAATATTAACACATCAATTGAGAAAACATGGATTCTAAAACTATAAGGAAAAATAATATTAAAATCCAAGAATCAGAGTCAACATCTATAGAGTCTGTAAAACTAGAAACTCAATCTGAAAAAGTGGTAGAGGAAAGCATCGAAAATATATGTGATGAAAATTTAACCACTCTACAAAAAATACATGCAATATTGCTAAATTGTATGAATCTTTCTCAGAAGCAAAAACTCGAATTTTGTGAAAGTGAGAGATATTTTATGAAACTTTATTTGAAGAAACTAAAAAATAATAATAAAGGTTGAGTACATTACTCCAAAAAAAGTAATTCTATTTCGTTTCATTTAAAGCTTTTAAAGCATCCGCGGCAATGCTAACAACTGTAATAAGTTTCATTGAAGCTGAATGAGATCCTTGCTCATCAAGTAATCCAGCTAAATTAATCAAGTCTATAACTGCTTTAAATAGCTCTTGTTTTCCAAAAAGTTGTTTAAGCATCTCTTGCAATTCTTCTAAAGCATATTCATCAAAGTTTATTGTATCACCTTCCTTATATGCTATCTCCAGAGCTTTCTTAACGATGGGATGCACTTCTTTCTTCTTATCTTCGCTCATAATTAATATTTTAGGGTTAATTCTTTTAAGATTTTTTTGTGGTAGCACTCATTGTAAATGCTTTTCTTTGAATTTTCAATAAGTAATTTTAAACTATATCTTCAAAGTCTTTTTCTATTGGTTCCATTTAATTATACTACCCTCCTAAATATCTCTCCGCTGAAAATAAAATTAGATTATAATGTAGAAGATTTAGGGTGAGAATATATATATTTGTTTTGCTAAAATTGAGAAAAACTTCAATTTTATTCCAATATACTTTATATTCCAATATTTAAATCTTATTAATAGATAAGAGAATAATTTTACAAAAAGGTCCTAATCATGAGTTCTCAAACTGTAGAAAAGAAGGCAAAAATTTTCCCTATTTACGATACACATATAGAGGACTCTATTAATTTTAAGAATATTATAATACCTTTTTCGAAATTTGGCGGGTCCAAAAGAACTTCATACATTTATGATGGAGATGAAGATATCAACTTCAATGAAAGACACCATGTATATCAAAAGCTTTTATTGAATGAGTTTGCTGAAGAAACTTGTGACTAAACTGAGAAGAAAAGTAAGAAAAAATCAAAATCATAAATTCTCTTTAGCCTTATTATTTTTCTTTAAATATTTATGATTTTATCCTATATTATAAGGTGTTAATGTGAGAAAATAATGAGTTCTAAGACAATAGAAAAAAATTCTGAAGATCCTATTGAAATAGAGTTTATAAGTGAGCCGATTAGTCTGAAAAAATTAATTATTCCTTTTTCTGAATTTGGAAAATCACAGCACTATATTTATTTAGGTTTTGAAAAGATTCCTTTTCGAGAAAGACACCCCATCTATCAAAAAATACTAAAAAATGAATTTGCAGATTTAATAAACCAATGTAAATAATAATATAATGAATTAAAGAACTAATTTACTCTAATTTTAATTTAGACTATCCATTATTCATTATTGATTTAGTTTGAATAAAGAATCCTCTAATTGGATTAAAATTCCTTGATTTAGAAAATTTCGTGTTAAAAGCTTTACTTCTGAATTGGGAATCTCATATTTTTCAGCCATAATTTCGATTATATAATAAGGGAATTCTCTATACAAGTCTGATAATTCAATAAGCAATTTTTTGAACTTGGTATAATTTTCATCTTCACTCTTCTCATCAGGCATATTTTGTTGTAGTTTAATCATTTTATCAATCTTAATATCATTTAATGCTCTAAACTGTGGGTAAGTCCCTAACTCCTTTAAGGCGAACTCATTTTGTCTTATCTTGACGGTTTCCACTGCATTTGAAATACCTCTTACAATTTCACCACTCTCGACAATCTTGGAAACTGTATGCGAATAGCCACAACGTATACATTTTTTTGTTTTTTGTGTGTTTTTTACATATGTATATTGCTTGCATTTAGCACAAGGAAACACTAAATATGGGGTATTATCCCTTTTCCATGCGATTTCTTCTATTTTTAGTCACCTTATCCTATTTAGGATTTTCTAAAACATTTTTTACGATATAATATAATTCTTCTTCATTATCGATGGTAATTGCTTGAAAACTATATTGCTTAGAGACCTCTTGGATTCTTCTTTTTATTATTCTCTTTTCTCCATCTATTTCTTCCTTAAACTCAATAAAATCAAAAACAATTATTAAAAGTGAAGTTATCTGTCTGAAATCTTCTAAGTCAGAAATTAGTGTCTTTAACTCATATTCCTTTGGATCATAAATCTGGATAAGAATCTTATTAAAGAGCACGATATCAAGATGAGATTCCTCAATATCATATAAAACTTTATCATATTGCAGTTTTTTTCGCAACCCGTACTTCATGGGAAGGGATTTACTCAGTTTTACTGGACTGTTAGACTTAATTGATGGTTCACCCTCAATAAAAAACTGGAGCTTTGATTGATAATTTTTTTTGCTTATTTTCCGATGAAGGAATTTTTGTGATATTGATTCCTTATGAGTTGTATATTCCTCTTTTGATTTAACTGTCTTTTCTATAGGTATGTTTTGAGGTGATTTAAATCTATAAGAATCTTTTAGCTGTTGAGGGTTTTTGAGGTTAACATTCATTCTGTTCAATTTACTCAATGCAATTCTTAGATATACATCATCACGAGTTCCTTTAGTGTATAAAATGACGACCCTTCCTTCTCGATGTCTAGCTGTTCTTCCTTTACGTTGTATGAGTCTAATTTCTGAAGCTACCACATCATAAAAAATGACCAAATCACATTCAGCGATGTCTAACCCCTCCTCTGCGACATTCGTACCTACTAATGTATTATATATTCCTTGTTTGAACTCATTGAGAATTTCTATTTGTCGTTTTTGCGAAAGTCCCTTATCATCTTGGGATTTAGTTGATTGTCCTACGAATCTTACTGGTTTTATCGATTTTATACCTTTTAAGTTATGCACAATATTTCTTATAGAATTTCTTAATTTTACGAAGACTAAGATCTTAGAAGTAGGATTATTGTATAACTCGTCTTGAATAATTTTAACTAAGATGTGATATTTTGGATGAATCAAATTCTCAGGAGAGAATTCTGCATTTTTTTTTAACTCTAAATAAATTCTTTGTAAACGGCTATCTGAAGCTAAAATCTTTGTTGCTTTTGAGCTACTTTTTTTTTTCGCATCACTATTCAACTTATTAAAATAGTCCAACAACACGTTTAATCCTTGCTGTTCAACGAGTTCAAGCATATGAAATAGAATTAAGGCTTGAGCATTGATTGATAAAGCACTATACACTCCTGTTTTATCTCCATTATTTTTTAAAGTACTTACTAACTCTGCATTTAACTTAAGTAAATCCTTCCGGATCACCTTAGTATGTAATTTTTCTCCTTTTGCTTCTAAAAAGTTTACTTGAGAAAGGTAATGTAGTCGCTCATCTAATACTACAGTTAGTAATTGATATACATCTTCCATTAAACTTGTTAAATTAACACCAATTTTGTAAATATCCATGGGTTTAAGGTAAGTTTTTACATCATCATCTTTACGAGTTCTGATATGAATATTCTCTATTGGAATATGTAAATTTGTACATAAAGTATTTATTTTATTTTTTGAAGATCCAGGTGAAGCTGTCAAACCGAGAATGACTCCATCTGGGTTATGATCTATAAACTCATCAGCAATCATCGAATATGCATAATCTCCCGAAGCATGATGAGCCTCATCAAAAATTATCAATGCCGTATTATCCAACATATATTTTTTAAGAACCAA
>CAYNEU010000280.1:0-2262 GCA_964396275.1 uncultured archaeon
GCCATTGAATTCGAAAATGTTAGTTTTAAGTATCCTGGAAGCGAAAAACCAGTATTAAAGAATATAAGTTTTGAAGTTAAACCCAGTCAGACTTTAGCAATAGTAGGAACTACAGGATCGGGTAAAACCACTTTAACAAAATTGATTTCCAGATTATATGACGTTGATCAAGGAAGGATTTTGATTGATAATGTTGATATTCGTAAATATGCCTTAAAATCATTAAGAAATCAAATTTCTTATGTAGATCAAGATGTATTTTTATTTTCTACAACGATTTTTGAAAATATTTCATTTGGACGTATCGGTTCGATTGAGCAAGTCATTGAAGTAGCAAAAGAAGCTCAAGCACATGAGTTTATCTCAAATTTGCCAAACCAATATTACTCCGAAGTTGGAGAGAGAGGAGTTCAATTGAGTGGCGGTGAAAGACAAAGAATTGCTATAGCCCGTGCATTTCTTGTAAACCCTAAAGTTTTAATATTGGACGATTCTACTTCTGCAATAGATTCTAATACAGAGGATAAAATTCAGAGAGCTATACGAAATATCCTTAAAAACAGGACAACAATTCTTATTACGCATCGTTTAAGCCAAATTCGATGGGCTGATTTAATAATTGTATTGAAGAAAGGAGAGATCGTTGCAAAAGGGACTCACGAAGAATTACTGAAGACTTCAGAAGAATACCAACGAATCTTTATCAAGAAATTTGATGTTGAAATTGATACATTAATTAAAAAATGTGAAGAGGCTTAAGAAAATGGCATACGGGTGGGATTTAGAAGCTGAAGAATATGATAGAGAATTTTCCGACAGAGCTTTGTTAAAGCGTATATTCTCTTATTTTGGTCCATATAAACGTTCTATGACAATAGTTATTTTCACAATAGTTATCTCGTCTATTACATCTGCGTTTGTGCCAGTTTTAACCAGTATAATTATTAATAACTTAGAGACAAATAGAAATGCTTTCTATATATTCGTTGTAATAATTATTATTCTTATTTTTAATTTATTAAGCTATGTTTTTAATTATATTCAGCAACGATATGCATTTCGAGTTATAGGTGGTGTTGTTTTAGATCTGAGAAAAGATGCCGTAGATGCTGTTTTAAATCATGATCTTTCCTTTTTTGACAGAAATCCAACAGGCAAAATAGTTAGTCGAGTAAATTCAGACAGTGAAACTTTTGGAACAACTGTTGATTTATCTGTTCAATTAATATCATCAGTGTTGATTGTCATCTTTTTAATTATTATAATGTTTTTTATAAATATTCTATTAACTTTAGCAATAATCATAGCAGTTCCAGCATTTTTCGTGTTAGCATTATCATTTCGAAAAATTGCAAGAAAAAAGACTTTATTGGGACAAAGAGCTCTAGCTTCCGTTAACGATTTTGTTAAAGAGTCTTTCTCTGGAATACAAATTGCAAAAACGTTTCGTCAAGAAGTAAAACTCTATGAAAAGTTCAATGAAGTAAACGATACTTCTTATAAGGTTAATTTAAGAAGAGCCTTTATATTGAATGCCATCTTCCCTTCCTTAGGAATAATACAAGGAATTGTATTGACTTTATTAGTACTTCTTGGGGGTAATAACGTGTTAGGAGGAACGATAAGTGCTGGAGAACTGAATCTCTTTCTTCAAGGTGTTAATTATTTATTTTTTCCTTTATTAACGATTGCTTCATTTTGGCCAACCTTTCAAGCAGGTATGGCCGCTTCTGAGCGTATTTTCTCTTTAATAGATACAATACCATTGATAATTCAAAATGATAATATTAAGCCTTCTAGACTAAAGGGGAATTTAGAAATTAGAAATTTAGTATTCCATTATGAAAAAAATAAAAATGTTTTTGATAATTTTAGTTTATCAATTAAGTCTGGAGAATCAATCGCAATTGTTGGACATACGGGTGCTGGAAAATCTAGCCTAGCTAAATTATTAGCGAGATTCTATGAATTTCAGGGAGGAGATATTTTAGTAGATGGTATAAGCATAAGAAATTATGATCTTAAAGAATACCGAAGACAAATTGGAATTATTCCTCAAACACCATTTCTTTTTGCAGATTCAATTGAAAATAATATAAAATATTGTTGTATAGACGCTAAAAAAGAAGAAGTTTATAATTCATTAAATGTAACCAGTGGTTCTGATTGGATTGAAGATTTATCAAAGGGATTAGAAACCGATACTGGCGAAAGGGGTAGTCGCCTTTCAATGGGCCAAAGACAATTAGTAGTTTTTGCCCG
>CAYNEU010000281.1:0-7470 GCA_964396275.1 uncultured archaeon
CGCTCACCTTCGGCGGCTGAGGCCCACATAAATTGTACCCTGCCTGGCTCAATTCCAAAGAACTCTAAGAGTTCTTTTAATATGGCAAATCTCCTTCTTGCTACAAGGTTTCCGCTAATATAATGACAATCTCCCGGGTGGCAACCACTCACTAAAATTCCATCCCATCCATCAACCAGACTTTTTACTATGAAATAGGGATTGACGCGTCCACTACACGGCACGCGTACAATACGTATACTTGGCGGATACTGAATTCTACTCACGCCCGCTAGATCTGCGCCCGCGTAAGAACACCAGTTACATAAAAACGCAACGATCTTTGGCTCCCAATCCTTCTCACTTTTCTTTTCCAAAACTGTTTCAGTCATTTTCTTTTACCTAATTTTTTTTTTAGCCAATGCGGCCAGTTATCATTTCATAAATTTGTTCGGCTGTAAAGCCTAATATATCGATGGCACTACATCGACAATTCCCACTGCAAGCTCCACATCCTTTACATAATGCTTTATTAATTGATGCTACTAATCCAAAACGTCTATCTTCAATTAGCTCTATTGCATTGTACGCACAATTATCTACACACATACCGCATCCTATACAACGAGATATATCAATTACTGCAGTTTTTCCTTCTGCTTCAATTTCATCTTTAGAGAGAATTGTACATGCTCTTGAAACAGCAGCATTAGCTTGTGAAATGGAGTCCTCAATAGTTTTTGGACAGTGAGCTAATCCCGCAACGAATATTCCTTCCGTAGCGAAGTCTACTGGACGAAGCTTAACATGGGCTTCTAAATAAAAATTATCATCATTTAAAGGTACTTTTAGCATTTTAGCAAGTTCTTCATTTTCCTCATAAGATGCAACAATTCCAGCACTTAATACTAATAAATCTGTGGGGATTGATAAGCTTCCCGCTTTTGTAGTTGTAACTTTTACATTTAATGAAGAATCCTCAGTAATAATTTCTGGAGGATTATATTCATCATATCGAAGGAAAATGACACCTTCTTCTCTTGCTTTTCTATAATATTTTTCTTTAAATCCATAAGTTCTAATATCTCGAAATAGAATAGTAACTTCAGTTGATGGATTTAATTTCTTGACGAGCAAGGCGTTTTTAATAGCTTCTGCGCAACACATTTTACTACAATAAGGATGTTCATCGTTTCTTGAGCCAACACATTGAATCATAACAACTGACTTTTTATTTTTAATTGCGCTATCTGTGTTTAGCATCTCTTCAAACTCTGATTGTAAAATTACATTTTTATTTTGACCATAGAGATATTCTTTTGGTTTATATTCATTAGCCCCTGTAGCTACAATGACAACTCCATGTTCAAATTCTACTCTTTCTTTTTTCGAACCATAAATAACTGAAGTCTTAAAGTTACCTATATATCCATCTAGACTTTCTATTTCAGCATTAGTATATACATGAACAAATTTATTAGATTTAATTTGTTCAATTAGATTTTTTAAATAAGCTTGAACATCTCCTCCTTCAAGGGTATGATAAATATGTCGAGCAAAACCTCCTAATTCTGTTTCTTTTTCTACTAAGTGAGTTTCGATTTCTTGGTTTGCAAAATTAAGAGCAGCAACCATACCACTTATTCCTCCTCCAATTACCATTGCCTTTTTTGTTACTCCTAACTTAATTCTATCTATTGGAGCTATTTTTCTTGCCTTATTCACAGCCATCCTTACTAGGTCTTTTGCTTTTTGAGTAGCCTCTTCAGGCTGTTTCATATGAACCCAACTGCACTGATCGCGAATATTCGCCATTTGAAATAAATATCTATTCAACCCTGCTTCTCTAATTGTTTCTTGAAATAATGGTTCATGAGTTCTAGGAGTGCATGATGCTACAATAACTCGATTAAGATGAAATTCTTCTATTTTTCCTTTTATTATTCCTTGAGTATCAGCAGAACATGTATATAAATTACGATCTGACATAACAACATTTGGGAGAGTTTTTGCATATCTAGTCACTTCTGGAACATCCACATATCCCCCTATATTAATTCCGCAGTGACAAATAAATACACCAATTCTAGGGGGCTGTCCTGCTACGAAAATTTCTGGTGGTAATGTTTTTTCTGTAATTAAGGTTCCTCTCTGTTCATATAATATTTGATGAACACATCCAGCTGCCGCACTTGCTTGAGTTACTGTTTCAGGGATATCTTTTGGTTGAGAAAAAGCACCACATACAAAGATACCGGTTCTTGATGTTTGTACTGGATTAAAAATATCCGTCTTAGCAAATCCAAATTCGTTTAATTCAATACCAAATTTTTCAGCAAGATATTTTGCATCATTTGGTGGATTTAATCCGACACTAAGGACAACCATGTTATAATTTTCTTCAATCACTTTCCCATCCTCAGTTTCATAACGGAGTCTTAAATCTTTTGTCTCAGGAACTTCGGTAACCGAAGAAATTCGGCTCCTAATATACCTGATACCATATTCTTCTTGAGCTCTAATGATATATTTATCAAAATCTTTTCCATAAGCTCTAATATCCATACTGAAAATGGTAGGTTTTACTTCATGTTGATGTTCATGAGCAATCACAGCCTCTTTTGCTGTATACATGCAACACACAGAAGAACAATAAGGTTGTCCCTCTCCCGTATAATCCCGAGATCCGACACATTGAAGGAAAGCAACTTTTTCTGGAATATCGCCATCAGAAGGTCTGAGTACTCTTCCAGCATATGGTCCACTCGCGCTTAATATACGTTCAAACTCTATACTCGTGACCACATTTTTATATATTCCATAACCATATTTGTTTGCTTCTCGAGGGACAAATTCATCAAATCCAGGAGCCAGAACTATTGCCCCTACATTAATATCTACTTCTTCATCCTCTCGTTCATATTCTACTGCTCTTGCTTTGCAAACCCCCGCACACACTCCACATCCAATACATACATCTTTATTGATTGCATAAACGAGTGGAACAGCTTGAGGATATTTTACAGAAGTAGCATGATATTTAGCTAATCCTTCATTAAATACATCAATTGCTTCTACTGGACAATTTCGACCACATACACCACATCCAGTACATATATCTGGATTTATATATAAAGATTTTTTTTTAACTTTAACTGTGAAATTACCTGCTTCTCCTGAAACATCTAATATCTCACAATTAATACTTAAATCAATATTCTGGTGCCTGCCTGTCTCTACAAGCTTAGGGCTGACTATACACATCGCACAGTCATTTGTGGGAAATGTTTTATCCAATTGGGCCATTACGCCACCTATGCTTGTTGAGGACTCAATCAAGTAAACTTTATAACCCGAATCACCTAAATCTAGCGCTGCTTGAGAACCTCCAATACCCGCGCCAACGACCATTACTGCTCCAACTTTTTCCATCTTTTTATCTCCTCTACAGTTTGTAAAATGTTGGTGTAATTCCTAATAATTCTCCGAAGTCAACTTGACCTCGACTTTTTAAAGTCACCATATGCTCTAAAACAATACTTGGGTCTATCTTTAATTCTTTTGCTAAGTCTTTTACAGACATAGATTCTTTTTCTAATGAAACTAAAATTCTATGTCGATTGTATTCATCTCTGATTGCTGAATCAAAAACCTCATTAAATCTATCAAGTGATATAGTTTCTCCGTATACATTTTCTTGTTCTGTAATGTTTCTTTCTCTTCCAACAAGTGCTCTCATTCTATCGCTTCCTGCAGCATCTTCAATAGCTTTTAATTTTTCAAGAATTTCATTATCTGGATTATCTCCACCCACTGGAGATGGACCAAGTGTCTTAATATGATCTGTAAATTCTGTAATAACTTGAGCATATCTAGCACCTTCTGAAGCAGACACCCAATCTAATCTTATTCTATTATCAAAACCAATAAGTGTAAGGAATCTTTTAACCATATCAAATTTTTTCTCTGCTTCGTAATTTCCTTCAAGATAATGACAATCTCCTAAATGACACCCTAAAACAATTACACCATCAGCTCCAATTCGGAGCGCTTCAAAAATAAATTTTGGGTCTATTCGACCACTACACATAACTCTTATAACTCGTATATTTGGGGGGTACTGCATTCTGCTTACTCCCGCTAAATCTGCTCCTGCATAAGAACACCAATTACATAAAAATCCTAAAATTTTCGGTTCAAAACTCATGGTATTAACTACCTCCAAATGCATATATTTCAGATAAAATTTGCTCATCTGTAAAATGTCTTATTACTATAGCGTGATTAGTACAAGTTGCTCCGCAAACACCACATCCCTTGCAAAGAACTTGAGTTATTTCAATCTCGTCATCTTCATTCTTACTTATAGCTTTATATGGACAAACGGTTATGCAGACTTCGCATCCAGTGCATAGATTCTTATTATACTCCGGTAGAAACGATGTTGCACCCTCTACTTCTATAGTGTCATGAGATATAATTGTACTTGCCCTTGCTGCTGCCGCATAACCTTGAGTTATGGATTCTGTAATATCTACCGGCCATTTTGCTGCTCCACATAAAAAAATTCCATCTGTAGCGAAATCCATAGGGCGAAGTTTTACATGAGCTTCTAAAAAGAATTTATTCTCTTCTAATGGAACTTTTAGCATTTGAGCTAATTCTTTATTATCATCATTGGCGATTAATGGTGTTGATAAAACAAGGAGATCATAAGGAATACTCATTTCATCTCCTATATATTCATTAAATACTTTAATTATATCCTCTTCTACAATTGGTTCTTTTTCGAGTTTGTAGCTAATAAAGACTACTCCTGCTTCCCTTGCCCTTCTGTAATATTCTTCATAATATGTTCCAGGAGTATACAAATCTCTAAATAAAATTGTGATATTCACATTAGGATTTTTTTCTTTAAGTAATAAAGCATTTTTCAAAGCACTCATACAACAAACGTTAGAACAGTATTTTCTTTCATCATTACGAGCTCCTACACATTGGATCATAACAATATTGTTAGCTTTAACGTCATCATTCTTAAGTTTCTCTTCTAATTCATACTGTGTGATTCTCTTCTTCCCATCATAACTAAATTTTCCAGTAGGTGTTAGTAAAGAAGCTCCAACAGCAACTAGAATAACCCCTATCTTTAAATTAGTACTTTTCCCATTTTGTTGGACTTCTACTTCATAATTTCCTACAAATCCTTCAATATTGGTCACTTTTGCAGAAGTATACACAGTTAAATTCTTGTTATTTTTAATCCGTTCTTTCAAACTTTCTAAAAGTTCAGAAGCATCTTGACCTGTAGGGAATAATTTATTTAAGACATTCAATTTTCCCCCTAATTGATTATCTTTTTCTACTAAATGAGTCTCAAACCCTTGATTGGCTAGACTAAGAGCAGCGGTTATTCCTGAGACACCCCCTCCAATTACCATAGCAGTAGGGGTTGCATCTACCACAATATTTTCAAGAGCTTCCAGTTTAGCTACTTTTGCTACACCCATTCGAATAACTTCTTTAGCTTTTTCAAGAGCCTCTTTAGGATATTTCATATGAACCCAGGTGCATTGATCACGAATATTTACAAATTGAAAAAGATACTCGTTAAGACCCACATCTTTTATAGTTTCACGGAAGAGAGGTTCATGAGTTCTTGGAGTGCATGAAGCTACAACTACCCGATTTAAACTATTTTCGGTTACTCCTTTTTTGATTTGGGCTAATCCTGTTTCTGAGCAAGTATATAAATTATCTTGAGTAAATACAACATTAGGTAAAGATTTAGCATATTCTGCCACTTCTTTAACATCTATTAAACCGCCTATATTGCTCCCGCAAGAACAAACAAACACGCCAATTCGGGGTATTTCCTCTTTTTTTTCAGTCATATTCGCTTTAACCTCCTTTAATTACTTCTGATGCTCTTGCTGCTGCGCCACTAGCTTCAGCAACAGAGCGAGGGATATCCATTGGTTCACGAGCACAACCACATGTGAAGATACCTTCCACACTCGTTTCTACCGGTAAAAATGGATCTGTTTTTATAAATTTATAATTATTTAATTCAATTCCTAATACATCTGCTAACTTTTCAATTCCGGGGGATGGAATAATGCAAGTTGCTAAAATTGCTAAATCTACCTTCATCTGCTTTATTTCCGATGTATCATAATCTTCATACGTTATAATAGGACTTTCATCCTCATCAACCTCAATATGAGATATTTTACTTTTAATATATTTAATATCATATTCGTTTGCCCCTCTACGGAGAAAATTTTGAAATCCCTTTCCTCCTGCTCTCATATCAATATAAAAAACATATGATTCTAAATCATTATTATGTTCATAGGCAATCATTGCTGCTTTGGTAGTATACATACAACATATAGAAGAACAATATTGCCTATCTCTATCTGAACGGGATCCTATACATTGCAGAAAAGCAAGTTTCTTAGGCTCATTCCCATCAGATAATCTTTTTAAATGCCCTTCCAATGGACCAGAAGCACATATTAATCGCTCAAATTCTAAGGCGGTCACAACATTTCTATATTTCTTATACCCATAATTAGCAAGAGGATTGATATCTTCCAATAAACCATATCCCGGTGCGACAATTATACAACCAACATTGTCAAATTCTAAAATTTCGTCTTTTTGTGTAAAATCAATTGCTTCTGCACCGCAATTCGTAGCACATAATCCACAAATTCCATAATTTAGATATACGCATGAATTCTTATCAATTATATAAACAGGAGGAACTGCTGAAGGAAAGGGAATATATACAGCTGCTCTATTTTTCAAGTTTGCATCAAAATAATTTGGAACGCCTCGTACAGGGCAAATTGTAGCACAATCTCCACAATTCGTACAAGCATCTTCCTTTACATAACGGGCACGTTTAAGGACTTCTACAGTAAAATCTCCACTTGTACCCTCTATTTTTTGTACTTCTGAAAGAGTATAAAGACTAATATTAGGATGCCTATAACATTCTGATAATTTTGGTGCTAAAATACAAATTGAACAATCTAAAGTGGGAAATGTTTTATCTAATTGCGCCATTTTTCCTCCAATAACAGGACTTTTTTCTATTAAATGAACTTTTATTCCCATATCTCCTAAATCTAAAGCTGCTTGAATACCTGCAATACCTGCTCCAATAATAAGAGCACTTTTAGAATTTTTTTCCAATCATATCACCTTTTATTTATTTCTTCACTTTTAGCGAAGTCATTTTTTTTAACCAATTGATTTTTTTAGGTTGCCATTCTGATATTTGATCTGCTGGAATAATATATCGCTCGATATAACCTGTCGCAAGTAAAGAATCTATTAAACTGCGTCCCTTCTCAGTTCGAGTTAGTATCATTGAATAACCAGTAGGGGCTCCAGAGGCTCCAATACTAAGATCTGAAAATCTCCCTACAAATTCATCACATTCATGACAATGATTCCTTACAGCATCATCAAGATCTT
>CAYNEU010000282.1:0-4923 GCA_964396275.1 uncultured archaeon
AGTTTCTATGACTCTTTCGAGATCTTTCTTAGTGTCTACATTTGAGGGGCGATGAATAGTGACTAATCCATAAGAATCACGAATTAAGTCTAATTCTTTATAATAGTTATTTTCACGAGCCATCTCTAAATTTTTGATTAAGTTGTCAATCATTATATTTCCAACGAAAATAACTTTACGTGAATCAATTCCTTCATTTTTTAAATTGAGTAAACCACTCTCTTCGGTTACAAATAAATAATCCGCCAATTGATCTGTTAATTTTCTGTTAATTTCTTCGGGCATTTTTTTATCAAAACTTCTTAATCCTGCCTCAATATGAGCTACTTCTATAAGTAATTTTTTAGCAACTAAGGCACAGGCAATGGTTGAATTAACATCTCCAACTACGATAATTAATTTCGGTTTTTCCTTTAAAATCACCTTCTCAAACTCAATCATGATTCTCGCTGTCTGAGAAGCATGCGACCTCGATCCAACGTTAAGGAAGTAATCTGGTTTTGATATTCCTAAATTATCAAAAAAGATTTTTGACATGTTATAGTCATAATGTTGCCCGGTATGAATTAGCTTATACTCCATTTTTTGATTTTTCAATTCTTTTATCAATGGAGCGATTTTCATAAAATTAGGCCTTGCTCCACCAATAATTAAGATATTACTAGTCATTTTTTAACTCAAATGAAAATGCAATCAATATATTTTATAGTTAATAATAATTGGGTTATTATATCTTTTTTTATTCCATAAATTCTTATTTAATAATATAGAACTTGGAGGAAATAAATGAAAGCACCATAAATAAGTGTGAATCTTCTTATCCTTTTATAAGATTTATGTTTTTTAGAACTTGTTTTCTAAAATACTCCTCATTATGTGTTTTCAAATGCTTTTCTCTTAAGATTTGAGCATTCTTTTGATATTTACTATAATTGCGTGCGATTTCAATTATCTTATCAGCTATCAAATTTGGATCTGAAAAGTCTTCTAAAACAAGTTCAGTATAGGGATTAAATAACGATTTTATATTTCCTGCTTTATTAGTTAAAATCACTTTTCCCTTAATAATGCCTTCCAACATTTTAATAGGAACTGTTGAGGGACAAATATTGTTAACCATCGGAAGTATTAACACATGCTCAGTATCAATTACTTTTGAGACCATGTGGTGTGGTTGAGCTCCTAAAAACTGAACATTTTCTTTTAGATCAAGTTTGGATACCTTGCTTTGAATTTCTGCTTTAGTTAGACCATCACCCACCAATTTTATAAATATTGGAAAACCCTTATCCTTTAATATTTTAGTAGCATCTATTAACGGAGCAAGTTTATCATACTTATGAAATCTTCCCGTATAACCAACTATTAAAGGTTTACCATCATTGTAATTATATGTTAAATCCTTTGTTGTTAAAAAGTAATTTTGGACATAATAAGGCGCAATTACTATTTTTACAGAATCTCCTCCATATTTTTCAACAATCTTTTTTGCTTGTTTATTCTCAACAAAAATAAGATCTGCTCTTCTCACGAGATATTTCTCTAATTGAAATTCTAATTTCAGAAGCATTTTAGTTAGTACGGTATACTTAGCTCTGTAAGAAGGATTTATATAAAATGCCTTTCTTTCAATCGTGGAAAATGGAGTACATCCCATATTGAGTATGAATTTGTGTTTCATTACTTTTTTTAAAAAAACAGGAATAAAACCTGGACGTGTAGCTCTTATTACAAATACTTGATGAGGTTTTAGTGATACTACTATTAGTTTCAGAATCATTTTTAAAGAATTCAGAAAACTAAGAGAATTATCTTCATTTCTATTTGGAAATACCTTAATAATATTGAAACTTGAAGGAATTGAGATAATAAATTTGTTATCATTAATACAACCCCCATAAGAAAGATCGCTCAAATTTGAATGAGTACAGTAATAAATGTTTTGCGCTCTATCTTTCATAACTCCTTCCTAATAAGGTTTATAATAACTTAGTTTCATTTTTAAGGATATAAAATATAACATTGATTTAAATAAAAAATTTTTTAAAAAAAGCTTCTATGAGTTTTTTGTTATATTATAGGTGTGTTAATTAAATAAATTCTTTTTACGAAAGAGATGTTAAAAAGAGATTCTTTAATTTTTTAAATCATAAATAATTTCATAAATGTAATTAAGTAAAAGCAGCAAAGGATTTTGAGTTTATTTAACAAAATTGGTAGTTTAGTAAAAAATAAGGTATGGCAAAAGTTATTTGAAAACTTTTTGTCACTTTCAGTTCTTCAAGGATTAGTATTTATCACTGAATTAATTACTTTACCTTACCTTACGAGAGTTTTGGGCGCAGATTTTTATGGTATTATTTCTTTTGCAACTTCTTTCATATTGTTTCTTCAAGTAATTACCGAATATGGTTTCAATCATTCTGGAACACGCGCAGTCTCTAAATATAGAGATGATCAAGAAAAAATTCAAAAGATTTATAGTGCTATCAATTTAGTAAGAATAATTCTCTCAGGTATATGTTTAGCATCACTATTTACCTTTGTTAATGTATTTGAAAGATTTAGGGAAAATTCAATTATCTTTCTTCTGCTTTTTGGCTTAATTATTCAAAGTGTATTATCTCCAACTTGGTTTTTTAGAGGTATTGAGAAAATGAAATATCTCACAATAATTCATTTTTTTGGCAAAATCATTCTTATTATCCTTATCTTTACATTTATTAAATCTGAATCTGACTACGTGTTATATGCTTTTCTTATATTCTCTAATGCCATACTTATTGGAATAGTTACCCAAATCTTTATTATTAAAAAATATAAAATGAAATTTCATACTAGTTCCCTAAATGATATCAAATATCAGTTTTCAAATGGGTTTTACATGTTTTTAGTTTACCTCTCAACAAATATAATTACTAACTTAAATCCTTTTATTTTAGGGCTATTAGTAGATTATTATTACGTTGGAATTTTTTCAGCGGGTTATAAAGTCATTCAAATATTTGTTTTAGTCATTTCTTTAATCACTACTACAGTATTCCCTCATATTGTCAAAATGATTACTGAAAGGAAAAATGGAACAGAAGCTAAGATATTCAATTTTATCAAGAAGATCTTATTGATTATCGTTGTAATTGGTGTAGTTTCTTTACTATTTCTTTTTATTTTCGCAGATCTGATTGTTAACTTATTGTTTGGAGTGGAATATATTGAAACCATCAATGTTATTAGAATCTTGTCATTTGCACCTTTACTAATTGGAATTGGTCATACCCTCACACTCCAAATCTTGGTTCCTTTAGAATATGATTCATTAGTAGCAAAAATCTATGGATCATCAGCTATTTTCGATGTTGTATTATGTTTCATTTTTATCCCTATTTTTGGATTTATTGCTTTATGTGTTATCATTCTATTTACAAGATTCATTCCGATAATTCTTTCTTTAATTTGGATGAGAAAAAATAAAGCTAAATTGAGTCCTTTAAGTGCCTCCTCATAGAAAATTTTCCTATTTTAATGAATTATTAGCATATTCATTTGTTTTTAATAACATTTTAAACCTTTGTATTATTGTTCATTAAAAAATTAAACAATTTGTTGACAAATGGCTTTTTTTCTATTACAGAAAATAAAAGATTCACTTTATAAGATTAATAAATTCAAAAACTACATTATTTTTACAATTCTAAATAAAAAGTTTAATTTGAAAAGGATACTAAGGGAATTTAATATTTTAATTAAGGGTATCGATATTGGGGACAATGTAATTCCGTGGATTCCAATCAAGGCAAAAATCTGGTTAGATAAAAATCTTAGACAAGATATGATCTTATATGAATATGGTTCTGGTTTATCAACATTATATTTCTCACCAAAAGTAAAAAAAATCATTTCAATTGAACATGATAAAGAATGGTATAATAAAACTCATGAAGAATTAAAGGAAAAAGCACAAAATTGTGAGTATCATTTAATAGAACCAGAATATATTTATGCTGGAATGCCAAAACCAGTCAAAAAAGTTTATTTGTCTCATTTATATCAAAAATTACATTTTAGAACATATATTCACAGTATAGACAAATATCCGGAGAAGTATTTCGATTTAGTTTTTATTGACGGTCGAGCAAGAATTGGTTGTATATTACATTCAGTAAATAAAATCAAATCGGGTGGTTTTTTAATACTTGATAATGCTGATGTAAAGAGATACAAAGTAGCTCAAAAGATTCTCAAAAGATATTTTAGGATAGATTTTTATGGTATCGCTCCAACAAACCCTTATTTAAAGCATACCAAAATAAATTTCACAAAAACCTCAATTTGGATAATTTAAAAGGGATTATAGAAAAAAAAGTGTTAACTTTTTAATATTTTTTATTTCTTAAAAAAAAATCTTTTTAATCTTTTAAAAAAATATAAAATTATGCATAAACAGAGCATAGGAAATAATTTTCTTAAAATAATATATGAAGATCCGAATTCCCGTGATGCTAAATTAATCGGAACTTCCTCAATTCTATATTTCCGTAAAACTGCTTGCAATATTAATTCTGTTGTAAATGCATATCCATTGAATCTAATATTTTCAAAGATATCTAAAGTCTTTCTATGAAGTGCTCTAAAACCACATTGATTATTTTTTACTTTTTGCCCAAAAAGAAGAATTATTATTATTTCTAATAATGCTTCTCCGAGTCTTGTAGCTATAGGTAATCTATAATTAAAGGATCCCTTATATCTCGATCCAATAGTGATATCAGCATCTCCATTAAAAATAGGTTTTAATAAATTTATTATATCTTCTGCTCTATGTTGGCCATCTGAATCCATTGTGATTAAAATATCCCCGTCACTATGACGAATACCTGTAAGAAGCGCTTTTCCATACCCTTGATTAAATTTATGTTCGATAAT
>CAYNEU010000283.1:0-4364 GCA_964396275.1 uncultured archaeon
TTTATTATATATTTAAAATTATCTATTTATTAGTTTATTTATTATTATTTTTTAAAATTGTCATAAATATAAAAAATATTATAGCTTTATAAATTTATCGCATTACTCAAATAATTGTTATCGTATCACAGATAAATAAACCTCTAGTTTTACTATTAATAAAATATTCAAAAACTAGATGATCACATAAAAGAATTTTGGAAAAAAAACCATAGATTTTGTGATCAAATATCTATTTGAATAAAAACCGATTCTATGAAATCTTTCTAAATATGATTTAGAAAAAAATCAAACAAAGATAATTAATCATCTAATATTTGTACTAGCAGGAAAATTTAATAAAAGGAAATAAAGATATATTTATAATAAAAATGAATAACGAAAAGAAATTTCTAATAATCGCTCATAGAGGAGCTAGCAGTATAACACCTGAAAATACCTTAAAAGCCTTTAAGAAAGCTATAGAATTAAAAGCAGACTGTATTGAATTTGATGTTCATAAATCTAAAGATGGGGAAATCATAATAATGCACGACGCTAATACATTCAGAACAACAGGTCATCTTGGTTCAGTAAAAGAAATGACCCTTGAAGAGTTAAGACAACTTGATTGCGGAGATGGTGAGAAAATACCTACTTTGCAAGAATTAGTTAAGCTAGCAAAGGGGGAGATTAGCTTGAACTGTGAGGTAAAAGTTAGAGGTATTGCTGAACAAATTATAAAAATTCTCAACGAAGAAGATAGTCTCGAAACAACGATAATTAGTTCATTTAAACATGATGTTTTATTGAAAATTCAGAAATTAGAACCAAGAATTAAATTGGCATCGTTGGAACCTAATAAAACTGGATGGATAAGCAGTTGGATATCAAGGAGAAAATTAATTAGGGTAGCGATTAATAATAAGTTTTATGCTATTAACCCATTCTTTAAACTTGTGAATAAAAATTTTATAGCTAAAACTCATAATAATAATCTCAAAATCTTTCCTTGGACTGTGAATTCTGATTCTGCCATAAAGAGACTGATTAATCTTGGAGTTGATGGAATTATTACTAATGATGTTGAAAAAGTTAGAAAACTTTTAATTCAAAATAATTAAAAATTACATTTTATAAAAATAAAAAGAACAATTATGAGTAAAAACAAAAATAAACCATTAGTTATTGGTCATAGGGGTGCGTTTGATGAAGCTCCTGAAAACAGTTTAAAAGGTTTTAAAAAAGCAATTGAATTAGAAGCGGACTATATTGAATTTGATGTACATAAATCAAAAGATGGAGCCTTGGTAGTAATACACGACAATGATATTCTCAGAAGAATGGGATATAACACAACAATAGATCAAATGACATTAAGTGAATTAAAAAAATTAGATTTTGGAGAAGATCAAACAGTCCCTGAATTATGGGAAGTATTAAAACTTGCTAAGGGGAAGGTCAATTTACTTTGTGAAATTAAAGCAAAAGAAATTTCTCATGAAGTAATCTCTCTCCTTAGAGACGAAGATATGTTAAATTCGACAATTTTTCAGTCATTTCATATTGATGTGTTATTAGAAGTTAAAGAACTTGAACCAGAATCGGATTTAGCACTAATTCTTCCGATTACTGAAGAATATTTGCCTGAGTGGGATAAAAGAAAAGAACTTATTGAAACTGTAATTAAATTAAACTTTCCTATTATTGAGACTAGATTTAAAAATGTAGATGAAGTATTTGTAAATTATTCTCATAAACACAATTTAAAGGTATTTGTTTATACGATGAATACAAAAAAGACAATGGAAAGAATGGTTAAGATGGGTGTTGATGGAATTATCGTAAATAGTATTTCAAAAGCAAAAAAAGTCCTTGAACAAGAAGATTAAAAGAATTATAAATCGCTATTAAGAAATACATTTTATAAATTCTTATGAAAAGAAATAACGATTTTTTGGTAATAGGTCATTCAGGAGGTAAATCTATAGCTCCAGAGAATTCCTTAAAGGCTTTTCAAAAAGCAATTGAATTAAAAGCAGATTTCATTGAATTTGATCTTCGCTTATCTAAAGATGGTGAAATCGTTATCATGCATGATGAAGATGCTATTGACATTACGGGTCATAATAGATTAGTATATGAAATGACATTAAAAGAATTAAAACAATTAGATATTGGAGAAGATGAAAAAATAGCCACTCTCATGGAGTTGATAAACCTCACTAAGGGAAAGATTGGTCTCTTGTCTGACATTAAAGTTCCAGGAGTAACTCTGGATTTCGTAAATATCTTAAGAAAAAATGGTCTAATTGAAAGTTCTATAGCTAGTTGTTTTGAAGTCGTAGAGCTTTTAAAAATCAAAGAAATAGAACCTACCTTAAAATTAGGTTATTTAATTCCTAGAGCCTTAACTTATAAACGGATAGTAAGACGTTATGTTCTAAGAGCAATTAAAAATGAATTCTATGCAATTCATCCCAATCACCGAGTGGTTGATAGAGAGTTTGTGGAATTGGCTCATGATGGTGGTTTAAAAGTTAATGTATGGACAGTTAACGAAGAAAGTCTGATGAGAAAATTAATTGAGTTAGATGTTGATGGAATTATGACTGATGATATTGGGTTATTAAATCAAATTTTAGAGAGATCTTATTAATAAAGTATTTTAGTTCAGAGCTATTATTCTATATATTTAATTTATCTATTTTATTGGTGCTTTCAAATGTCTACTATAGATTCCCATCAAAATATTAATTTTAACAGATTATTTTTTCCCAAGTCTATAGGAATAATTGGAGTGAGTCATGATCCAGGTAGTGGCGGTTTTTTTCTTCGATGTATGAAAAATCGATTTAAAGGGCCTATTTATTTATTTAATCCACGCTTAGCAGGTCAAGATTTATATGGATACAAAATTTATAGCTCTATACTTGAGATCTCTGATCCAATAGATTATGTGATCTTGGCGGTTCCTGCTCGATTATGCCCTATTTTAATGGAAGAGATTGGGCAAAAAGATGTTCCTTTTGTAACGGTTTTTGCTTCGGGTTTCCGTGAAGTAGGAAATGAAAATCTAGAAAAAGAGATTTTAGATATTGCCAAACAGTATAATATTAGAATTATCGGACCAAATTGTATTGGAGTTTACAATCCTAGAGCAGGATTATATTTTGCTTTTGAACAATCTAAAAAAGCGGGGAATTTTAGTGGGGTTTTTCAATCAGGGGGGATTGCTCAAAATTTATCTCATTTAGCAGTCTCTTATGGGTTATATGTCTCTAAATTTATATCAATTGGGAACGCTTTAGATCTATCTCCCGCAGATTTTTTAGAATATTTCCTGGATGATGAGCATACAAAAATCATCGGACTTTATATTGAAAACTTAAGATCCATAAAACAAGGAAGACAATTTATGAAAAAGATTAAAGAATGTAATTTAAATAGAAAACCGGTAATACTTTGGAGAGCGGGATATGGAGAAGCAACGAAAAAAGCAATTCTATCTCATACCGGTGGTCTTGCCGGGAATAATGAAATTTGGAAAGCTGTTGGTAAACAAACAGGCAGTTGTATAGTTAACAATTCAAATGAACTTACTGCATTAGCATCAGCTTTTAATTTAACTCATTTACCAGAAACTCGTAATGTTGGTATTATTGGAATTGGTGGAGGTTCCACGATCGAGGCAATAGATATACTTGAAAAATACAACTTAAAAATACACAGTTTGACAGAAAAAACCATTAATAAAATGAAGAGGTTTTTACCAGATGTAAATACAAATGTTACAAACCCTCTTGATCTTGGTGGTGCAGGTATACAACCTAATATCTATTATCGAACTATCTTGGCTTTAGATAAAGATCCAAATATCTCAGCAACCGTTTTTATAAAAGATCCTGAAAGATTTGGAGGTTTTCAAGAGTTATTAGAAGAAATGGGTTATAAAGATATGGATCTTAATAAAGAGTTTATCAGGTATATATCTAAAGCAAAAAGAATCTGTACAAAACCAATGTATTGTGTAATGTTTAAAATTAATGAAGGTTTTGAAGAATATAAAAGCCGGTATAAATTCAAATTAAAACTTTTAAATCGTAATGTGCCAGTATTTGAAAGTTTGGAATTAACTGGAGCTGTTTTAGATAAAATAAATTCTTATAGAGAATTCTTACAAAAGCATGGAAAATTTCCTAAGAAATAATTTTAAAACCTAATCTTAAATTCAAATTAATCTAATTTTTGAAGCACTTTTTTTGCATCTTGGACTATTCTATTTAGATCTTGTATGACATCATCATCAAGTGACTGATGTTCATGAGATGCTAAGATCTCCTCCTTTCGTTCCTGGCAACGTCTTTCCATATTTTTACCTCCTC
>CAYNEU010000284.1:0-10890 GCA_964396275.1 uncultured archaeon
TCTTAAGCTATTTAGAAAAGATGGAGATTTTTAATAATGAGTGTATTATTAAGATAAAACCGTTCCCAGTAGAAGAAGACGTGATTCAGTTAGCACATACGAATTATCATATTAATTCAATTAAAACACTTTCAAGTAGAGGAAATGGAATATTAGGAGAGGACGTATATGTCACTGAAGATACTTTTGCGTTAGCTAAAAAAGCAATAGGAGGAGCTATGAGTGCAATTATTAATGTGATTAATCATGAAGTGAATCAATCGTTTGCACTCATAAGACCCCCGGGACATCATGCTTTGCGAGAAACAGCTTCTGGGCTTTGTATATTTAATAATATAGCGAATTCTATAATATTTATACGAGAAAAACTTCAGTATAACAAAAGAATAGCAATAATTGATATAGATGCTCATTTTGGGGATGGACTTGTCCAATATTTCTATGATGATCCAAGTGTACTATATTTCTCCATCCATGAATATGATTTTATGGAGGGAGAAATTGGATTTATTGATGAATTAGGTACAGGAGAAGGTCTTGGGAGAAATATTAACTTTCCAATACCATTAAATTCTACTGATAATGATTTTCTGGAATCTACTGAAATCTTTGAGCCTGTCTTAAGAGAATTTAAACCGGATCTTATTATAATTGCCGCAGGTTTTGATATGTATTTTGCTGATCCAATAGGAAACTGTCTGTTAACAACGTTTTCATATTATAAATTTACTGAGAAATTATTGAAAATTGCTGAGGATATTTGTGAAGGTAAATTAGCTTTTATATTGGAAGGTGGTTATAGTTTAATAGGATTGCCCGTTTGCGTATACACTGTGATAAAAGCTTTATTAAAAGAGAAGTATGAGCACCCTCCTTTTGAATGTTTAGATTTTTCAGGTAATTCCAAAAAAAGTGAAATAAGTAAGATTAAATCTAGCTTAAAAAAGCTTTTAGCTAATTATTGGAGTTCCATAGTCTAAAAAAGATAAAAGGAATTAAATAAAATTGTTTAATCTTAAAGCATACTCTTGAGTTGCAAAGAGTGCATCTCTAGGACCCGCTTGAGGATTTATATAACAAACCAACGCTCCAGTACCTCCTATTGGAACAGGACAAATAATAAGATGTCCTTTACCAGTAATATTTGTACCAATCTTTCTCTCTTCTGTATTCTCGACTATCATATATTTAATACCTTGAATAATGATGCTACTTATCCCTTTTTGTCCCAACTCTAGCTTTTGATTAAGTAATTCATTAATTAGAGAAAGATCATTAGTTAAATCCCAATTTTCTGTTTGAGTTATTAAATTACCATCTTTACTTATTATAGCAACACCATAAATATTAGATTCTTCGTTCAATAAATCATCAATTATTGCTTCAATTTCGGACATTTCCACCAAATATTTATAATTAAATTGTTATAATAACATAAATAAAATCAATCATAAATTTAAATATAATTTAAAAATAAATTGGAAAAAGCACGGTGAAATTAATTGGCTTTTAGAATGTGGAGAAAGGCTATTCTTCTGTCATTACGTGAAAAAAAAGTATTTATAGTTTTTACATTAATTTATACAACGTTAATATTTTTAACATCTCTATTCATAGATTTAGGGTCTGATGTAGCATGGTATTTTGTATATATTTTTATTGGAGTATCACTATTTCTTTCCTTACTTTACGCTTGGATTTTAGTTTCAAGAAAAAGGCGTGTTTGGGCAACTTTCAAATGTATTGGATACACAAATAGAAATATATTATCGTTAATTTCAGGAATGATTCTGTTTACTACTCTAGTTGGATTTTTCATTGTTATTGAAGTTTTATTTCACTATACTGCTGCTTTAGCTTATTTACACTCAGAAGGATTTTTACCAAGTATTAATGAAATCTTAATCGGATTACTTCCGGTTATTTTAACAAGTGCATTATTTATCATTGTTCAAATAATTGCTTTTATTTTAGTATATAGAAAAGTACTTAAAGTACGGCCAATAATAGCCTTGAAAAAAGTAGGGGAGTAAGGAGGTTAGAGAAAAATGTCGTCTGATAAAGATGTTATGATTGAAGCTGTGGATATTAATAAAGAATACAGAAGAGCTGGTGCTATTATTAGAGCGTTAGCAGATGTGAATTTAAAAATCAAATCTGGAGAATTTGTTATGATTCAAGGTCCAACTGGTTGCGGAAAGTCAACACTTCTCAACGTTCTATCGGGACTGGATTTACCAGATTCTGGTAGAATCATTTTTGACGGAGAAAACATCGCAAGAGCAACTGAGGATAGATTAAGCAGACTCAGAAGACAGAAAATTGGGTTTGTGTTTCAAGATTTCAATCTTGTTAATACGTTAACTGCAATAGAAAATGTAGAATCAGTTTTATGGCCAACAGTATTACGTCAAAAGGAGATCGAAAATAGGGCAATTTCAGCCTTAAGAGATGTTGATTTGCTTGACCGTAAGGATCATTATCCTGTTCAAATGTCTGGTGGTGAAAAACAGAGATGTGGTATTGCTCGAGCAATCATTCATAGACCAAGAGTTATTATGGGTGATGAGCCTACTGGAAACCTTGACCCGGAATCAGAAAAGCAAGTCATGGATTTACTTAAAAAAATAAATAAAGAAATGGAAACCACAATCTTAGTAGTAACTCATAGAGATTTATCTAAATATGGAGATAAAACAATTCGTATGGATTCTGGTCGAATAACTAAAATTCAATAAATTTTTACTTCATTTTTTAACTTTACTTTTAAAAGTTTTCTTAAAACTGTAAAAAATCCTCTAAAAATGTTTGTAATGCTATAGTAAAGTTTTATGCCAAAAATATAAATATGCATAGCATTTTTGAGTAGTAATAAGGAAATTAAAATGATTTAATCACTAATAGTAAGGGGATAAATATGGAATTGCGTCGATATATGATTTCAGGATTAATAGGAATGTTACTTCTCGTTCCAATTTCATATATCTTTTTTAGGTTCTTAAATTTAGGTGAAAGTATTACTGGAGGTGTGATTTCAGATTTTCCAGCAGCTGTAACAGCCATATTAGTACATCTTGGCATAGTTGGTCCCATTATAAATATAATAGCGGGTATATTTATTGGTCTTGCTCTAGTATTTCTCTTTCCTATTCATTGGTGTATCCTTTATCGCCCCGATGATATTGGATTAATCCTTGCGGTGACTCTTCCATGGATTTTATGTTTAGCCATAACAAGTGCTCTTCGCGCTCGTTCACCTCGAGAAAGTATATATACGAGTCTTGCTATTTGCATCGGGTGCATAATTCTTAACATAATTATATATTTCATTATACCCATTATTGTAAATGCTCGAGCACCCGGATACGGTCCAGCAACTTTTATAATTTTAAACGGATTATCTACTGGTTTGACTGATCTTCCTTACCTATTAGCAGTTATTACAGCGATATTAGAAGCTTGTTTAGTTGGAGCTGTGTTTGGAGCCTTCATAGGAAGTTTGAGATATAAGGGTATGGGAGATGCAAAAAAGAAAAAAAAAATTAAAGTAAAAGTCAAAGAGGAAACTACAGAAACTTCTGAGTTAGTCTCAAGAGAAATTGACGAAGAAAAAACTATAGTAACTCCTGCATCTAATACCTGCTACAATTGCGGAGCTAATTTTGTTACAGATGATTTATTTTGCACTAATTGTGGTGCAAAAAAATAGAGATTAATTATAATTTGAGTTAATAAATCTAATTAACCTTAATCTTTTTTTTGGAACTCCTAATAATTTCAATACAAAATATATTAATTATTAAATTATAGTATTTTATATTAATATTAAAAATTCAATGTATTAATACAGATTATGTCAAGAGAAATAAAAGGAATTATACTCAGTCGCTTAATCGTTTTGGTTTCAATATTTTTTGTCCCTATCATAATTTTTCTAATATATAATTTAGCTAATTTCAATTTATGGTTTTCAAATGATCAAACCCTCAAAACAATATTAATAAAATTTTTATGCCCAACAGTGTTCAGCGTTTCTTGGTTGTTCTTTTTAATTCTTTTTGTTAATCGTCTTGCTTCCACTCTCGATAATTTTGATAAAACTATTAGTGTTGTCCCTTCAAGATTAAAATTTTTTTATGGAATCAATGCAGTATATATTCTTTTTATCTTTATATTTCCCATAATTACCCCGATAATAGCTGTATTAAGTTTTGCATCCTTTGCATGGAGATTGACAACTTTCAGAAAAAAAAGATGGGAAGAAGATACTAAAGTTTCGTTAGTAACTTGGATCATGATGGGAATTGCTGCAATTCTTCCTATATTCTGTGGAATAATAGTTTTACCCGAATTTTTTACGCTAGCATCTTTCTTGTGGAGGGATATATGGGTACCCCATCTTGACATACTTTTTACGATTTCTTATTCATTGTTTACATCATTAGCTATCGGATCTTTTATTTTTTTATTTTTAAATTCTGGGATAAGTGAATATGAGCAACTTTTTGTAGAGTCTTCAAAAAAGCAGAGTTTCTGGAACGTTAAAATTCTTGAAATTGGATTGTTTGGTTTTTTTTTGTTTTTAGATTTTGGTGAATATGAAGTAATTGATTTGTTTTATATGGCCGGATTTGTATTTATAATTCTCACCTCAATTATTAATTTTTTTCAAGGAAAGACGAAAATAGTAAGTTTTAAAAGTCACTTATTTGGATATATAATAGCAGCCGTATTTATTGGCTCAAATGTTATTTTCTCAACAACAGAAATATCTGGATTCCTTAGAGTGTGGAGTTTGATTATTTCAGCAGTATTATACATAATTGTGTTTTTTTATACCTTTTTAGTAGCTGAATAAAAATTTAAAATTAAACCTTGGTCTAATCAGAATTAACCATTTTAAGATAATCCCATAAATTTTTTTCTATAAAAGGAGTAAAGCTCATTTCACTTTGATTAAAAATGTTCCCATTTTAAAATAATTATACTAAATACAAGGAAATAATTATTCAAATAATTTTTAGGTTTAATTTTCCATTGAATTTTATTGAATGTCCAAATGATTAAAGATTCTACTATGTTAGAACAAGAATTATTAAAAAGTCAGATTTTGATTATATCCTTAATACAAATCATAATCTTATTTTTAAAAAATATATGAGAAATATGAAAAATTTAAACACAAAATCGATAATGGTCATTTCTATTGTTCTTGCTTCAAGTTTCACAATGCCCATAGTGGCAATGGGACAAGAAAATGATAACGGAGATATTTTCAATATTGATCAAGTTGATATAGGTATTTTTGAACGATTTAAGGGAGGTTTTGGTGCAATATTTAGTGATTACTTAGGATACGGAGGTAGTATCTTAGGTTCAGTATTTGAAACGTTATTTCTTCAAGGTTTGAATCTTACTAAATATGAGATTTTAGGCAGTGTATTTGTTTTAAGTGCTAATCGAACTCATCATGAACAAGGCACATATAATTTTGATGATGAATTAGATACAAGAGATGAATATATTGCCCATCCAGATTATGTAAATATGGATGAGGTAGGTATAGTTACTAATATGACATCAGAGGAAATGGGGACTCCATATTGTGTAGTAGAAAAACATGGTGAATTTGACTATGTAGTTGAAGTAGGTGCTGCCGTTACTTTAATAATTTGGGATTATGATCGTTCATTCATCACAGCTGCAAATAAATTACTCAGCTTTTTCAATCGAATATTGTTCTACCAACTTGAGGGTATAGAATTGAACAAAGAAATAATTCAAGAAGGTATTTCCTTGATTACATGGTTTTTAATTCATATTAACGATATCTTTACTGGAGATGAATTATTTATTTTGAATCCTATTACATGGCAGAAACTTGATATTATGCCGAGTACTGAACCAGGTAAAGAATTCAACATTACAAAAAATTGGTATATAACCGGTAATGATTTAGACCCTCTTAACGATGAAGCAATTGAGACTGATGTCACAAATGGAAGTTTGTTATTAGATTTGTGGAATACCACAGCTCAAAATAGGAAGGATAGTTATATGGAATGGTTTTTAACACCAACTCAAGGGCAGGTTGGGGAAGCAATATGGACTCAATTCTCATTCGATCTAATTCAATTATGGATCAAAAATTTTGAAATTCATGTTGATGTTGCAGCAATACTTAATGCTGTTTCAGGTGGAGGTGGAGGAAGCCCAGAATCTATTATTGCTAGCGCGTTTGAAGGATGTAATATTGATTTTTACTTGTTTACGCATCATTTAGCGGGAGCCTTTTTATATAATGATACTGATTTGAGTCAAGATATTTCTGTCTTTTACACTCCAACTTATGCTGCGCAGGTGCCTTTTAGTACTGAACTCACACACAGATTAGTATTAGGTCAGAGTTATGGAGGATTTAGGTTTGATAAGCCAGAAATCGATCCAAGTAACAAAAGCATCTCATGGGGAATCAGCATCTTGAATTCTGAGGTCTCAACTGTTCCAATTGGAGTTGATTTGAATTCTTACTTAGATGCTCCAAAAGAAAATCTGGATTATATTCACTTTGGCTTCAGATTTGAACCAAAGATTAATTCAACTCTAGGTGCTTCAGAAGGTTTAGTTAAATTAAATCAATTTTTTAGCCCTTGGAACGATCCAAATAACTGCTATGCACATTCAGCGATTTCTGATTTAGACTTAGCAATTATATATGTTTCCGCGGTCCTGCATTTTGAACTTGATATTGAAACACGACAACAAGCATTAGACAATCCTCCAGAAATACCTCCAGAACTTTTACAAGCAGAACACTATAAAAACACACGGAATAGATTAATGATTGGAGATTATATTGGTGCTGCTGCTCGGGATGAATTAGAATTTGTCGATATTGCTGGTCCAGATTATGAATATGGTAATGAATCAAGTCGATTGACAGCTCCTGCTAGTACTAGTATTATTCCAATTGAAGTTTGGTTAATGGAAAATGAAAGGCATGATTCATTTACTATTGCGAATGGGGAAGAAGTAATTAATTTTGCCTCTAGTATCAGAATTCGAACTGATTTAAGTGTTATGGTTTATGCTGTATGTTATCCTCAATTTGAGGATGGAAGTGGTATCTGGCATGACCCGACTTTCAGTGTTTACATGGTTTTCGAGGGAGAAGGATTCTGGGCATTAATAGTGTTGATTGCGGGAGTTGGATTAGTTGGTGTTGCAACCATACTAATAAAGCGAAGAAAGGATCAAAGATTTTAAAATTATATAATTTTTTCATTTTTTTTATTTTTTTTATGACAAATTTTGATTTGAATTATGATTTTTCAACAATTTGGTTGGTAAAAAGTTTTAAATTTTGATAAATGTAAGTGACATAAGGATCTATAATTATTTTTAAATTCTGTGAGTAAAAAATGGAAGTAAGAATGCAAGAACCTTTTTTTGTAAATGAAAACAAGCGTTGGTTTAAGAAGTGGTGGCCAGAAGGCGTTCCATTCAACACAAGTTTTGAAGAAAAAACAATAAATGATTTATTAGATGAACAAGTTGAAAAGTATGCAAAAGAAAAATTTATTTGGTTTTTAGATGCTTGGATTACCTATAAACAGTTTCAAAATTATGTAAAGTCATTTGCGACTGCTTTAGCTAACTTAGGAATTAAAAGGGGTGATGTTATAGCGTTATTTATGCCTAATTGCCCCCAATATATTGTTGCGTATTTTGCTATTACTAGAATTGGTGCAATTGCGAGCGGAATTAATCCTACTTATCAACCAGTGGAAGTTCTCCACCAATTTGATATAATTAAGCCTAAAATGCTTATTGTGTTAGATGCATTATATGAATCATCAATAAAACCAATAATTCAAGATTCGACAATAGAAATTGTTGTTTATACTAATCTTACAGATTTAGCAGAAATTAAAGGAGTAAAAAAAGCTATAGGTAAATTTGTAAAAAAAATTCCAACAGGTAAAGTAGATTTCTCAGGTGCACTTAAATATAATGAACTCATAAAAACGAAACCGAGTGTTCCAAAAGTGAATTTTGATGTAAAGGAACATCCAGCTACATATATCATGACTGGAGGAACGACAGGTTTACCAAAAGCAGCTGTATTAACCCATTTTAATATCGTCTCAAACACTAAGCAATGTAAATTATGGTTAGGTGGAGAAAAACCAGGAATTGGGAATATCGGAACACTTCCATTATTCCATAGTTTTGCTCATACTATAGTTATGAATACAACTTTAGCAATAGGGGGATGGATAATGCTTTTTCCAACACCTCCTTCTCAAGCTGAACTATGTGAACAAATCGAGCGCTTACCTTGTGAAAAAGGATTAATTTATGCGGGTGCTGAAATATTATTTAAAAAACTTGCAGAACTTAAAAATCTTAAAAGAAGATTTCCAGGAGTAATGGGAAAGTTAATTTTGTGTATATCAAGTGCAGGTCCATTACATGAACCCGTTCGAGATGCTTTTGTTGAAAATACAGGAGGACGAATTGTGGAAGGATATGGTCTATCAGAAGCAGGTCCTGCTGTAAGTGCAGGAAATTTATTCGAAGAAAGCCCCATTGGAAGTATTGGAATGCCATTTACAGGAACACAATGGGGGATTTGGCCTATTGATGATTTCAAAAAGGGTCCAATTTGTATAGGAAATCCTGAAGATGTGAATTTTGGTATTGAGCATACTGGTGAAATTTGTATATCTGGCCCTCAAGTAATGTTAAAATACCTTGATAAACCTGAAGAAACAAAAGAAACAATTTATGAATATAAGGGAAAATTATGGCTTTTAACTGGAGATATAGGGTTTATGAATGAAGATGGCACAATAGAAATTAGAGATAGAAAAAAACAACTTATTAAATATAAGGGATATTCCGTTTTCCCTAAAGAGGTTGAAGAATTATTGATGAAACACCCAGATATTACAGAAGTAGCAGTTGCAGGCATTCCTGATGAGGAATATGGAGAAGTAATAAAAGCATGGATTGCAATCAAAGAGGATTGTGATTGCTCACCTCAGAAAATAAAGGAATGGGCGAAAAAAAACATGGCACATTATAAAGTACCCCACAGCATAGCAATAATTGGTGAATTGCCGAAAAATTTAATTGGGAAAGTCCAAAGAAGGGCATTACAAGAAGCTGATCCCGTATGGAAAGAGAAATATGGAAAAATTTAAAATTTTTTTTATATAGTGGTTAAAAGATTATTCCAATTCTTAAATGAATTATTTTCTATTTTTAAATACATAAATTTAACTAATTTATATAATAAAAATTACATTAAAAAGTAAAAAAGATAATGTATCAATATATTTCAAAATATTATACTATTAGATAGAAAGTTAAATAAAGCTAGATATTCTAGGATAGTAGAACACAAATTTTTATTAAGATATTAAAGATTTTTTAATAATAATACTAGATAATAATCAATACAATTCAAAGAGTATTTTAATATTGTCTGAAAAATCAGAAATAGAAAAGTTATTAATAGAAAGCGCGAAATTAGAAGCAACGCAAATTACAGATTCTAAACTTAAACTTTTGGATAAGGTTATTCAAAATTTCGCGCCAGAAATTGCATTTTTATACCAAATTAGAGAAGATGAATCAGAAGAACAACAGATAAAAACAGGACGTCTTCATGAAAATCGGATCTTAGGGATTCTATTAAAATTTTATTTGGCAGGAAAAAAAAAGATTACAACTGGGGAAGTCGAGGAAGAATACAAACGATATTTTAAAGATATTGCACGTTCTACAATCTCTACTTATTTAAATATGCTAAAAAAGGAGTCTACTCTATATAAAAAACGAGATGGGAGAATTGTATATTATATTTTCTATGAAGATCCACCAGTAGGGATCAAACCATTTTGGTTTACACGAATCTTTTGTATAGTTCCAGCGTATTTTGATAGAGCGATAATCTTTTCTAAGTTATATATTAATGCTGAAAAGTATGTACAGCAATACATAAGTGATTATGGAAACGTAGATAAAGAGATTTTAATTCGAAATTCTAAATTCCTTACAGGGTTAATTATATTAAAGATTTTTCAAAATCGAAGCTCAAAATGCGTACTTTGTCAATTTAGTAAGAGAGAAATTTATAATAAATTAGAAGAAATAATAGGTATAGCAGTTAAAGACAGATCAGACGTATTACCAGAAGAGCTAGTTGAAAATTTGATTGAAAATTTCGCAGAAATACCAATGTTTAACGGGATCTATATTAAAAATGATGAAATTGAGAAGAATATCGCTGGGGAAATAGTAAAGTGTGCTGATGCTTATAAAAAAGACCTTGATTTTCAAATTATGGTATCACTCAGAAGAAAGGATTTAAGATTAAAGCAGAAATTGACATTAGAAGAACAAAACGAAGATTGAAAATAGGAAATTAAGTTTTCAAATACTCTATTTTTATTTAAGAATAAGCATAAAGTTTTAAATTTAAGGGAATATCTCACATTTTCTTCTAAATCAAATTAGAATTTTGCATCATTAACCGAGACAAAGCTTCAAATGTTTCTTCTACATTCTCACCCGTCTTCGCACTACATTCTATAAACCCCTCTACGCTCCTAGATCTCGCAATATTAATGCCCTCGTCTCCAGAAACTTCGCGATCATCAATCAGATCTGCTTTTCCACCTACTACTATTAGAGGAAATTGTTCTTCAGCCCTAAGTTCTTTTCTTATTACCATTAACCAATCATCTATATGTGCTAGTGAACTATAATTTGTAACATCATACATAAACAGAGCTCCATTAGCTCCTCTTACATAGGTAGGTAATAAAAATCGAAATCGTTCTTCCCCACCGAAATCCCAAATTTGAAGCTTGATCTTTT
>CAYNEU010000285.1:0-3691 GCA_964396275.1 uncultured archaeon
AAAAGCAAGAAAAATTAGAAAAAATAGAAAAATTACAAGAACAAACTAAATTTATTCAAACAGATTTAAAACTGACTGAAAAAAAAATCGATGAATTAGCGTTTGAATATGAAGATTTTAAAAATGATATGAATAAAAGAAATTTATCAAAATTTTATACGAATCTCATATCCTTTGCATTATTAAAAATAGTTGATTAAAAGGCTATTTTACTTATAATTTACATTTTTTAACATTCTATTTGTCAAATTCAAGAAAGCATCTTCAACATTTTCGCCTGTTTTTGCGGAAGTTTCGATATAATATGTTTTTTCTTTTTTAGCAAACACTTGAGCACTTTCTCGTTCGTAAAGTTCATCACTTTTTTCAATTAAATCTGCTTTATTTCCAATTAACACAAATGGTATGTTTTTGCCAGCATGTTCATGCAAGTCTTTCAACCAATCTTCAAGTTCTTCAAATGTATGCCACCGGGAAAGATCAAAGACAATTAATGCTCCATTTGCGCCATCAAAAAAGCTTGATCGTAGAAATTTATATCTATCCTGACCACCAATATCCCAAATTTGCAATTTTATTGTTGTTTCAGGTTTATATTCAATAATTTTGGATAAAAAGTCAGCACCAATTGTTAATTTATATCTAAAGGAGAATTTATTCTCTACAAACCTATGTAAGAGTGAAGTCTTACCGACAGCTCCAGGACCTATAATAATTACCTTAAAAACATAAATTGTCATATCTTCCCTTTCCTCGTTTTGGTAAATTTATTAAATTCTGGAAACTTTCTACACCTTCCACAAAATAAATTGATTTTCTATTATTTTTATAAAAATTGTATTAAAAATGGATCAATTACTCATACAGTTCTAATAAATAATTTCGATCAGATATTTAAACATTTTCAAAAACATTGAGTTTAAATAAAAAAAATTTTCAAAATAAAAGAAAAAAAGATTATTCAGAATCAAGTTTTTTCATGATCCTTTGAGTAATTCGAAGATAGCATTTTCTACATTATATTGATGTGTAAAAATTTGTTAATATAGGGATCTTATAAAAGTCTAACAATTTATATGAATCCATTTTAAAAATCTTAAAGGATTAAGACTTTTTAAAAGGGAAAAAAATTAGTAATATAAATAACAATAAATTAATATTTATTAACGCTTAAGTTAAGAGTATTTTCCTACCATCCTTTGCGTAAGATCGAGAAACGCTTTATCGACATTTTCGCCTGTCTTGGCAGAAGTTTCAATATAAATACAATTTTCCTTTTGTGCAAATTGAAGAGGCTCATTCCGATCAATAATTTCTCCAATTTCTGGAATTAAATCTGATTTATTTCCGATTACTATAACCGGAAAATCTTTCTCAATCGCTTGACGTGCATCTGAAAACCACTCCTTCATTTTCACAAAAGTATTTGCTCTTGAAAGATCAAAAACCACTAAAGCACCATTAGTTCCTTCGTAAAAACTTCTACGTAATACTTTAAACCGTTCTTGTCCTCCAATATCCCATAATGTAAGCTTAGCAATTTTCCCTGATTCATATTCTACTTGTTTAGTCATAAAATCTACACCAATGGTGAATTTATAATGTAGGGAAAACTCATTTTCTACAAATCTACGGATAAGACTTGACTTACCTACCGCTGCTGGACCAATTACAATCAATTTAAACGAATATATTTGTTCGGACATTCTTTATTAACCCTCTCTAATATATTATTGATTTTTTTAAAATTATAACCTTTTTGAGTAAAAAGGATTATATATGCAACATTGCTATTTTGTTAATAAAATCTATTTAATTCACTTTAATATTAATATACCAAGTAATTTTCTAATATTAAAACAACTTAATCCTTAATTAAGTTATATTTTTTTCCATATTTACTAAATAATTTAGTACCCCCTCCCTCTTGTAAAACCTGTAGCGTTGCTTTTGAATCAAAGATTTCCATGCCGCCAACTATATCCACACCATAATCAAATAAAATATCAGGTATCATACTGACAGTAGGTCCAATTAAAATTATCTCTCGAGCCTTTTTCTTGAATATTTCTAAAATAGACTCAAGAGTATTATTGATTAAAGTAGTTCCGGTACAAAATAAGATGTCAGTTGAAATTTCGTCTTGATTTAGTTGATCGATACTATGTTTGAGCTTAATGTCCTCGAGTTCTGGAGAAATTGAAATAGTATCCTCTATTACTGTAATTGAAGGAGTTATTTTATAAATCTCTCTAATTAATGGTTTGATTAATCCTATAAATGTAACTTTAGTATCGCCATTAATTTTTACAAGCTTTAATATGCTTTTTTCTCCGAATTTGTTGTAAGGATTTACAATTTTTAATATATGTTGAGAAACACCATTTAATGTTGCGATTCCAATGATTTTTTTAAGACTTGGTGGTTTAAAAGACCAGTTTAAAAGCTTGCTGATTGGATGTTTTGTAAGTTCACCAGAAAAACTGATTTTACTACAATTGGTTGTATTTAAAATGCTTTGTAAGGTGGATGCTAATCCTAAAAATGGCTCATAAGCATAGGTTGTAACTTCCACACCGGTGTAACCTACCCCAATTACAACTTTAGTAATTTGAGGTGGCACAATCTTGTGAATTTTATAAATCTGCTTAATTAAATCAACTGTTTTTTCTAAAATCATAGTCTGTAATATGCATAAAATTATGATTATCTCTTTATCTCGTAAACGGTATCACAATAAGGATCTCCTTTTGCAACAGTTTTAAGAATTCTAAGTTCGATATTATCATTAACAGCTTCACGAAAATACTCGTGGTCAATAGCCATAACAGCTTCACATAGTTCTCTAGAGGTATTTTCAAGACCAAATGGGCACTTGGTGCCTTGAATCTGGAATTTTTCATCCGAGATCGTAATTATTTTAACGAAATTTTGATCAAAACTTTTCGAAAAAGCTTTAGCAACAGAAGATAAATTGTTCTTTGGAATTTTTTCTTTTATTTTTAGACCCAATGACTTTCCTTGTTTCCTACAAACATTTTTTATAATAGGTAATGCTTCTTTTCCAAATTTTTTATAAACAGCTTTAATCAATAAACCTTGAGCTTCAATTGGATTTAATGGTAATTCATCATCATTGGTTTGTACCATATTCTAAAACTCTTTTCCTATTTTTTTATGCTTAAAATAATATTGTTTTAACAAAATTAAACTTGGTTTTTTAGTTTTATTTGTAATGTTCAATTTATTCTGTTTAAATATTAATGATTATTAGGTATTGTTAAAACCCTAATTTTCGAGATTGTATTATGAAATACATCATAATTGAAAATGAAAAAATCGGAGAAGTAAAAGCAAAACTGTTAATTGATAAAAATCCTAAATCTTGTCAAGCAATTTGGGATGCTCTTCCATTTGAAGTTAATTTAGCTTTTCTTCAATGAATTTATATAACTATTTCGATTTTTTTCTTTCGTCAGAAGTAAAATTATTCAACAAAAAACTAAGCAAAAATCATAAATACTTAGTATTTCTTAATTTTAATTAGTGAATCAAAATGGTATTAGAAAAAGTTGTTAATGAAAAAGAAGTTACAATTACTAACCGCGGTATGATTACAATTCCAGCTGCATTTAGGAAAAGCTATAATTTAAAAGATGGGGATAAAGTTTTAATAATTGAAGACGAGGGT
>CAYNEU010000286.1:0-2574 GCA_964396275.1 uncultured archaeon
ATGTTAAATATTTTAAGTGTTTCTTTTATTCATATAAAATCTTATACAATGTATCATTTTAAAAAACAAATCAAAAGGAGTTTATATACATGAAATATAAGAAATATGTTGTATTTGGTAGTGTTTTAGCACTAATAAGCATTTTTATAGCATTGCCGACTAGAGTTGCTGCTAATGGTAATGAGTTTGATTTACCCGCGGGGCATTTCGTAACGATGTCTGATCCAATGCAAAATAATGATTACCTTTACTGGGAATTTACTTCAACACTGGCGGATATAAAGGTTATGATGCTAAATAATTATGAATATAATTATTACATGGATAATGATATTTTATTATCTACTATAACTATATTAAGTAATAATAAGCGATCCGATTCTGGGTGGTGGAGGCCTCCATATTCCGATACGTGGCATTTAATTTTCGAGAATGTTGGAAGTTTTCTGACGCACTTAGTATTTAATGGTATAAAAGATGATAATTATTTTGTAAAAGACATCCTTCCTAATGATTTACTAATTGGATATATTGGGTTTATTACGGTACTAGGGATTGGTAGTATTACATTGGGCATACAACATTCTAAATTAAAACGAGTATAAAATTCTATTTTGAATCTTCTATTTTTTTTTAACTTATCTTAAAAAGTGTGTTTCTATAAAAATTACCTGAGTCAAAAGCAATAAAAATAAATAAATTCTTATTAAATACGAATTTTGACTCGTTTATTATGTACTTTTTATATTTATCAAATAAATTAAAATGGTCACCTTCTTCAAATCATAAGTTTTAAATAAAGAACAGTATAATATTTTTTCATGGGCTATAAAGATATCTTAGTTCTAAAGGAAAAAGAAAATAGAGATTTTTTGTTATTTATTATTTTGTTGACAATTGCCTCTATTTTAACTCAATTTGAATTTCATTCAGGTTTGTGGTGGAGAGGAGCAGAACTATTAACTTATATTTCGGGTTCATTAATAATTTACTTTGTATTTTCCTTTATTTTAAGAGATAAATTACAAAAGTATTCCTTTTTTATAATTCCTCTGTGTTGGATTTTATCATATCCATTTAATTTTTTCCTAACGCAAACGGTCATTGGCGACTGGATATGGATCTTTTTGACTGTTTTTACTCTATTTTATTGGATTTTTATGACTGCAGCATTTTCGATGAATGATACCTACAATAGTGCAGTAAAATGGGATGAAAAGATTGCAGGAGGAGTTAACTCTTCTAAAAACTTTTTAAGATGGTTATTATTTTTTGGAGGAACAGCCGTTTCTATCGTACTGTTATATATAAGTACCATTCTTGTATTAGATTTTCAATATCACTCACTTGGATTCAAATCAATCATTCTCTCGATTAACTTTTTTATGATCTTGTATATCATACTTTTTTTTACAATTAGTATTCTCGCATTATTTTTCCATAAATCATACCTATGGTTCGGAATGTATTTTCTTTTTGTTTCTGTTTACGCTATTAAACTAATGATAGATTTTGGAAGATATGAATATACAACTGGAGGTGGTATTGAAGCTTTAGAACTTTTCTCCTTTTTCTTTGGAATATATTTATTACTTGCTACTTTCGGTGAATTAATGGGTGAAAAATCAGATGTAATAGCGAGTAAATTGAGAATTGTTAAACCAAAAACATTATCAATTTGGCTAATCTATGCTTTAGCTGAGACTCTTTATGCCCCAGATTTGATTGGAGATTTTGAGCTTTGGATGTTAGGTTATCTATATCCATTTTTTGTAGGTGTGTTTGGATTCTTTGCAATATACAAGTATAATAAAAAATCTAAATTGAAAAAAAAATCAAATGATTATATAGTAACGTATGAACCTGAGAAACCTGAAACTGAAACTAAGGAAAAAGGTAAATCAAAAGAAGAAAAAAAATTAGGAAAAATTAGGAAAAATCTAGATAAGAAAATTGAATTTGTTGATTATTTAATAAAGAAAAATAATGTGGAAACTGCACTTAAAAATTTAAGGGAAATTAAAGAAGAATCCGAAAAGAATGAATTTCTTGACTTAGTTATCAAAGCAGAAGAAAAAATTGAATATTGCAAAAATGAAATTTCAAAAATATAAAATTTAATTTATAAAAATTAATGAAATAAAAACTGATATTACATTTAAAAATCAAGAGTGAAAATTAATGGGAAATGAAGTAAAAAAAAGTTGGGCAATCTTTATCTTGATCTTTATTGCTTTTTGGATACTTTTCAGTGTTCTTGGTCTTTTTGTTATGTTTAATACAACTGATCTGGACAAATTAGCCGCAAGATTAGTCTATTATGGATTGTTTATGGTTTTGTTGACATATTACGGTGCGAGAAGGTATTACGAAACGGGTTCTCATCGCTCTTATCTCTTTTTAGATCTCCTGCTTGTAGCCTTAGCATTTATCATATTCATTGGTTTGGAATCCTATATCTCTATAGTAGGGTTATATTAATATAACTTTGGAGATGATAGCATCTGGTTTTTTAAAATTTATAATGACCAAACTCTCCATTTAAACTAGGAAGTTTTTTCTTAAACTAATCCA
>CAYNEU010000287.1:0-9386 GCA_964396275.1 uncultured archaeon
ATTATTTTTATGATTTTTTTTTATAAAAATAAATAAGTAAATCACGATTTTATTTCTTTCAGTTATTTATTAGAATAAAATAGTGTTAATGCTATTAAATGGAATAATTAAGTTTAAAATCCAAATATAATATCGAGGACATAGGGTATTGTTTAAGTTTTAGAAAAATGAAATTTAGAAAGATTCCTAATTAATGCCATACAAGTGGTCTATATTCCTTTAAAGGTAATTGAATAGTGTTTTGGGTGCGTTGTGATTCGTAAGAAGCTAAAACAATTTCCAAACTAGCTTTGCCATCATATATAGTTGGTATCCATTCTTTAGGAAATCCAATATCGTCATTCGAACGTCCTAAAACTTGATTTATAAAACTACGAATTTCTCGAGCATAAGCAAGGTTCCAACGATCCTTAGGAAAAGTAGTTTCAACTTCTGAAATTTTACTAGTCTTACCTATCCTAAAACGTTTTTTTAAAGTCATTGGTTTTAAAGAGTACTCATGTGGGACGTCAAAGAAATAAGTCCCATTAATTCCATGAATTCTACCCAATTCTTCACCGTATACACTACCAAAAAAAGCTTCGGAACGCTCAAATATCGCTGTAACATCGTTTTTCTTAAATGATAATAAAACTGTGGAATGGTCTTCATACGCTCTAGTCTTATGTACCCGCCTTATTTGTGCACTTACACTCTTTATTTCTCCAAACCACCATCTTAGTAAATCAAAATAGTGTGGTCCATGATCTATGAGATCTCCACCTCCACACTTTTCATCTGTCAACCTCCATAATCCAACTTCTTGTATTAGATCGTTTCTTGGTTTTAATCCAAGATCCGGCATAGAATGATACCAATAAATTGAAGCATGGATTATATCACCAATTTCCTTTTTAAATATGTTTTCTTTTATGAATTGGAATCCTAAATCAAATCTTTTTTGGGTTGCCGTTTGAAAAATTACGTTATTTTTCTCAACAGCTTTGATCATGTCATCGACTTCTTCTAAATTTAACCCAATAGGTTTTTCACATAAAATGTGTTTTCCATTACTAGCAGCCCTGATTACTTGCTCAGCATGAGCCCAATGAGGAGAACATATGCTTACAGCTTCGATATTCGGGTCATCTAATAGATCTTCTGGTTTTTTATATGCTATTGGAACATTATAACGCTTCTGAGTTTGCTTAAGGTGAGATTCGAGGGGATCAGAAACCGCTACTATCTCGGTGAGTGAAGATTTATGATATATTGGTAAATGCCCAATGTTGGCAACAGTCCCACATCCTATTACTCCAATTTTTAGCTTATTATTAGGCACTTTAATCAAACGTAAATTTATAATTATTATAGGATGAACTAGGCATGAATATCTTTAAAAATTTTAACATTTAGAGAATTCATTTTAGATCTCAACCTTTTTTTGATTAATATTAACTTTTTTAACCTTATAAAGAAGTAGATGAAATATTATTTAAATGTCAGAAATGAATTCAAATAACATCATCTAAGAAAACATTTAAGATTTTTGAGATTTCCGGGATAGATGCTCGGTCGGGAATTAGCTAAAAATAGAGAGTACTTTATAAGCCATTAATTAACCTTTTTTAATTCTTTTATCCATTGAACAAACAATATTACAAAAAAGATTGTCGAGAGCGTCGGGAGAAAAAAGGACGAAAGATATTGAATTACCACCCCTCCTAAAATGGGTGTGATAATTTGTGCAATACTAGTTAAAGAATTGTTTACACCTAACACACTGCCAGTTTCTTGCTTATTTACACTTTTAGTCAATTTGCTCGTTAAAATTGGCCGACATACTCCAGTCCCAAATGCGAAAAAAACAAGAGGGATATAGGCAAAAAAGTAATTCCTTGTAAATACAAGGATTAACATGGTAATTGTCATCGAAATTATACCAACATTTAGAATTGAATCTTCACCAAATTTTTTCTGAAGCGGATTAATGAGAAGGCTTTGGAAAATAACTCTTAAAATACCAATCCATGACATTAGGAATCCAACTTCTTGAGCAGTTATATGGATTTGTTGTTCTGCAAATAATGCGAAGTTTGAGATAAAAAGCATAAATCCAAAATTATAGATAAAGGTGAGTAGAAATAGTTTTCGTACAATTGAATCTTTAAAAAAGTATAGAGCTTCATTGATGGGAATAATTTCATTGAGTTTTATTTTAATCTTCTCCTTCTTTATGCTCAATGATTCTGGTAAGAAACTTATCACTAAAATTATAGAAGTTAGACATATTCCCGCAGCAAGAAACATAGGGATGGAGTAATCAATAGTTGATAATGTTCCGCCTATAATTGGACCAAAAATCAATCCCGCTCCAAAAACTGCACTTGAATACCCATAAATTTTTGTTCGATCTTGTGGAGATGTTACATCGCTAATATATGCTTGGCTAACGGTCATATTACTGCCGATTAGACCGTCAATAAGGCGTGCAGCAATTAGTAACCAAGCAGAATTAGCATATCCGAGAAGAATAAATCCAATAAAAGTACTGGTTTGACTGATTAATAGAATAGGTTTCCTACCAAAACGATCACTAAGTTTACCCGTAATAGGGCTTGCGAATAATTGACTAACACTGAATATACTCATAATTAATCCTATTTGAAAGGCACCCAGACCTAAAGATAAACCCAAAAAGGGTATAATGGGCAAGACCATACTGAATCCGAGTACTTCAGTAAACATAATTATAAAAATAATTATCAAATGTCTGTTGAATTTATTTTCCTGAGGACCTAATGTAGAAGACATAGTTAAACAAATGCTTAATCTCTAAAAGAAATTTAAATGCTTTTATTAACTGAAGATATGCACAGATTAAAGGATGGACTTAATAATTTATAAACTTAAATTAATACTTAACACAATAAAAATTAATTACCGAACAGCTTAGATTTAAACAATAAGATTAGCATCGTGCTCTTTTAAAGAATCTGTAAGAACGAGACATAATTTCTCTAAAATTTTTGTATCAATTTTATCGATCGTATCATCAGGAGTATGCATATAAGCATATGTTTCCACCCCTCCAAATCCATATCCTTGAAACCCCCTATCTCCTAAAAAGCCTCCATCGGAATGTGTGCCGAGAACTCTATTTGTAATGTAGTGTCTGATTGGAAGGTCTCTTTTGTTATTCAAGAGTAAATAGTCAATATCCTTGGCGTGATCTCCTTCGTTGCCTCCTGGAAATATAAAAACATGTTTAGCTATGGATTCAAAATTAAATATTATCGATTTATCAGGGTCAAAATTTTTTAAATTATTATAAAAATGCCTTATACCCATTGTTCCGCATTCTTCAGCTCCAGTAAAAAGAAACCACATATCATAATTTTGTAATTTGTTTTCGGGATTATGATAATAGTTAACCAGTTCTAAGTTGCATGCGATACCTGAAGCGTTATCAATAGCACCATCAGAACTGTTATCTGTAGTATTAAGAAGCATTATTATGGAGGCTCCTATATTACATATCAAAGGAAACAACCCAAGAATATAAAAAAAAATTTCAAATTCTGTAAATATCAAGTTTTTGAGGAGTATAATAACAGCTAGAAGAATTGACGAAGCGATCCAAAGTTTAATTATTCTTATCCGGATTCTAATCTTGAATCTTTGTCCCTTGGAATCCAAATGACTCATAAACAATGCAATCCTGTCATTAATCTTTATTTCATTAGATTTAGATTTAATCTTTACTATAAGATTTTGCGAATTGAATTTTGGTACGAATTGAATTTTTTCAGGTTTTCTCGTTAAAATGATAAAAGTAATTACGATGCCAAGTAATATGAGAGTTAAAGTTATAGAGAAAATCATATGCATATTCAAGTATTGTAATAATGAGATTAACGAAACGGATAAAAATGTTATTTTGGGATATAATCTCGAATAAAACGAACTGAAAGTAAAAGTTTGGACTTCAAATTCTAAATTCAGATCCTCCATTTCTTGTATTAATTTATTAAAAGCTTGAAGTTCAAATATCGTTCCAGATAATCGAGGAAAAGCAAAACTATTAAGATTTTTTTTAATTCGGTCTTCTTCAATCATTATAATTTTTAGCTATGATTTTACAGCTTTTTTTTCATTTAGAACATTTAAGTCCTAAAAAAAAGTTGATATATACTCTACCCTTGATTATTAATATTTAAATTATTTTAGTTTATATTTGATTTCTCAATTCTTTTTTATAAAATAAGGGTTGTAATTAATAACTGGACTCCAATTTATTAATTAAAGGTATTTCATACCTCTTATTTAGAGAAGAAATAAAACACATAAGGAGTGGTTAAAATGAAAAAATTAGAATTGAAAGATCTTATCTTTACAGACCTTCCTAATAATGAAATAATTCAAAGGATTATGGATTTTATTAATCAAAATCAAATTAAGATAAAAGGGATGAATGATAAAGTAATAATTGGGATGTATGGTTCTAGATTAAAAGCTCATACAAGGGGTATTCGTGCTGAGCCTTCAATTTTACCCGTTAAACTTTCAATTAAAATACAAGATAAAGGGAACCGCACAGAATTACATATTCTATTGAAAAAAGGTTACATTGGCATACCTCCGCGAGGGATGGATAAGAAATACCTTATGATATTTGCACGTTTGATGAATAACTTAAAATTGCAATTTTATAAAGAAATGTACCTAAAAGAAGTAATAAGTAAATGTAGTATTTGTGGTAAGATTATTCTTTACGAGAACCAAAGGTTCTGTGAAATGTGTGGTTCTGAATTGTTAAAAAATTAATATCACATTATTTCCCTTTTTTTTAAGTTTTAGAGACTTTAAAAAATTGCCTTTTATAAATGTATTTTTAGAAATATGTGTATGATTATTGATCACTGTGATAAAACAATCAATATAAAAATCGTGTATTTTGGTCCTGCTTATTCAGGTAAGACTACTTCTATTAAGGCTTTATTCTCTCACTTTGGTAAGGATGAAGCGTTACAAAGTATCGAAAGTACAGTAAAAAGAACCTTATTTTTTGATTATGGAACAGTTACATTTCAAAATGAAGAATGGAAGTTGAAACTTCATATATATACTACAACTGGTCAGGATTTCTATTTGATTACCAGACCGATCACCTTACGAGCAGTTGATGGAATCATTCTCGTGTTAGATTCTCAAGAAGAAGTGTATGAACGTAATCTTATTTCTTGGAATGAACTTATGTCATATTTTAGAGATAGTATTGATGATATTCCAATAATAATTGCTTTTAATAAACAAGATTTACCAGAAAAATTCAGTCCTGGAGTTTTCTTAAAAGAAATTGATTTTCATAAATTTAAGAACATGGAATCAAGATATACAATTGCAGTTAGTGGAGAGGGAATACTTGATTGTTTTGAAGATGTGCTGAGATTGATACTAAGGAAATTTTGTAAACATAGATTAGTTTCAGCTATCAATTAATTATTGATTTCGAAATTAATCCTGACTTACTTAAAGATACAGTTATAGATAAAAATAGAAAAAATCTACCAATATAATTATATAACGGACCTTTTTCTGATAAATTTCTTAGAGAGTAGCTCTTTATATTGAAAGTATTGTTTTATTATTCATTCAATTTTATATTAAGAATTGGGTGATATAATATGAGTTTAAAATTAAAAGTTGTTAAAGAAGAAGACAGAGGACTTCTTGCTCCGTGTGGTATTGTCTGTTTAGGATGTGATACTTATACTGGAGAAGGGTTAGAAGCGGCAAAAAAACTTAAAAGAATTTGGGAAGGAGGAAATATAAAAGATACTAGTATGACAATTGGATTAAATCCTGAGGAAATAAACAATACCTTAGAGACAATAAATAAATTCATTAAAGCCAGTGAAAAAGGAAAGTGTCCTGGATGTTATCCTGGAGGGTTTGCATCACAATTTTGTGGTATTGCAAAATGTGTTAAATCCAAAGGTTACTGGACATGTGCTGAATGTACCGATTATGATCCTTCAGTAGAAACTCCCTGTCAAAATGAAGATCCTAATCCCGTACCAATGGCAAATAAAGCTCAAATGACTAACATGATTTGTACGAGATATAGTAGAGATACATGTAACAATTTGAAAAGATGTCGTGAGATTGGTTATAACGCCTTAATTAAAGAAGTTAGAGAAAAGGTTGAAAATGGTTGGAGAACTTGGCAAATTATCAGTGATGAGATGGTTTTTACAAAAGCATTTAAAAAATCATTATAAAAACTCGCCTTCTGATTTTGGTTTACTAATTGATCCAAATTTGAGAATTGGCTAAGCAGTTTTTTCCTTAAGATTTCTTAAGACAACACAAACTCTCTCGACACTTTTTACATCAGCACGGGCACGAAATGATTCTATTAACGCATCTAGCTCAATTATTTCAGGTACATTGACTTTTATTAAAACACCACATTCCCCCGCAAGGAAATATATTTCTTCACATTGAGGAAGTATCTGAGCTTCTCTTAATAATTCTTTTGTCTCAGCTAAACTTTTTGGAATAAGTGTAATGAATGCAATAATGCATCTTTCATCTTCACGGCAGATCTGTATGGTAAACTTTTCAATTACCTTTTCTTCTTGCAGTTTGATGACACGTTTTCTTACAGTCGATTCAGATAATTCTACCTTTGGATCTGCTGCGATTTCGTGGTAGGGTCTTCTAGAATCCTCAAGAAGCATTTCAAGAATTCTTTTATCCTTATCATCTAAATTTTTCATTATTAATTCCCTCTTCTCTTTTTTAATATTTAAAAAAATCTTAATTTGAAATTTCGAAAAAATTATTCTTTAAATTTTTGTTCTCATTTTCAGAAATCTTTAAGGAGTGGATCAAATAATCTTTCATAATGTACTGCCATACAATGAATTCCTGCTGCTTTAGTAGTTTTCTTAATTTCATTAATAAACGGTCTGTAGAAATCCAGATTAACTTTATCTATCGCAGCATATTTAGCATCTTTATTCCCCTTATTATCCTTTTCTGCTTTCTTTAATGCTCCAAGAAATTCTTTAGGAACTGACACACCTGGAATATTTGCGTCAAAATAGGCAGCGATTCCATAGCTCTTTATTGGAAATAACCCAAGTAAAACAGGAGTATTATATTTTTCTAATTCCTTTAGAAACTCCTTAGCATCATCAATATCAAATGATGTTTGAGTTTGAATGAAATCTGCTCCCACCTCTACCTTTCTCCCAACTTTTAAAATTTCTGGCTCTCTTGGATTTGAATTTGGATTTGCAGCACAACCAACGTTTATTTGCGGTTTTCCTCCTACTATCTCATTTCCTTCTAAATCAGTTCCTTCATCAACCATTTTTGAAACGAGATCTATCAATTGAGTAGAATCTAGATCATAAACAGGTCTAGCATTTTGATGATCTCCAAGAGCAGAATGATCACCTGTTAATGCAAGTAGATTTTTAAGACCGAGAATTGCACCACCTAAAATATCACCAAATAGAGCAATTCTATTTCTATCTCGAACAGTCATCTGCCAGATAGCTTCTAATCCAACTTTTTCTTGAACTAGATAGCAAGGGACCATGGAGCATGTATAAGCATCTCCTTGAGGACCATCTGTAACATTAGCGGCAACGATTTTTCCAGTCTTTTTCATTGCTTCTGCAGACTTCAGAACATGTTTTAAATCAAAGTCTTTCTCAGGTTCTAATTCACCAGTGAATACAAATTTTCCTTCTTTGATATTCTTTACTAGATTACTATAAGCAGGTCTGTTTGGCATTTTATACTTTCTCCTCCTTTTTCGGTTCTTCCACATTTGAACTTGGTTCATAAATATGCAAAAATCGTGGACTCGACCATATACGATAATTTCGTGGTGGTCTATAGATTGTGAATAGATCAAGTCTATTAAATTTCTTCAATCGTTCCCAGATTTTCACCCATGCACAATCGTGTATATATCCTCCTACTTCACATTTCCCTTCAACTTGTCCTCCACATGGACCGTTACTCAGGTTTTTTGCGCATCCTGCCATTGGACAAATACCACCTGTAACTCCCAGTAGACATTCTCCACAAGTTTCACAATACTCAACAAAATAATTTTCTCCATTATTTTCTGCGCCCCCAAACATACTGTTTTGTGCTGGAAAAGTGAGAATTGTAGGAAAGATTCTATTTAACATTCCTACCCCTAAACCACATGCTAAAGACACAATTGCATCAAATTCTTCAATAAATGGTCTTATTGTTGTTGCTGCAATTCTATCATCACATTGTCTTAGGACAGTGATAGCCTTCCATTTTAATTCTTTTCCATTACTCCTTGCTTTCAATTCGAGCATTTGTGCTAGTATTTTTGCTTCATTAATTGAGCGTGGAGGTTGACAACATCCATCACAACCTGCAACCAGGATTTTTGAGTATGGTTTTATCATTTCATATATTTCTTCAATATCTTTTTGTTTAGTAATAATCATATTAAAAAACTCCTAATTTCATGAATTTGATAATTTAGTTATTAGAATTTCTTCTTTTTTATAGTCATTTTCAATAGGACCTAATTTTTTTAATTTTTCGGTCAATTCTGTAATGGTTTCAGCAAATAATTTCCCTTCACTGGCAGAGATCCATTTTCGCATGAACCTTTCCGGATTGATTCCAAGAGATTCTAATACTTTTTCAATTTCATTAGTTCTTCTTAAAGCATCTTGATTTCCCGCGATGTAGTGGCAATCGCCGAGATGGCATCCCCCTACAAAAACACCATCAGCACCTTCTAAAAATGCTTGCAATATGAAGCTCTTTGGAATACCACCGGAACACATAACCCTTATTGTCCTTATATTTGGAGGATATTGATATCGACTTACTCCGGCTAAATCAGCTCCAGCATAACTACACCAGTTACAGAGAAAAGCAACAATTCTTGGTTGTCCATCTAAAACGGTTACTTTAGCAGCTTCAGTTATCATTGGTTCAATTTGTATAGCTCCGAAGTGACTCATTGATATAGCTTCTGCGGGACATTCAGCAGCACAATCTCCACAACCTTTGCAAAGTAAAGGATTAACTTCAGAGATCATTAAACCTTCTTCAAATTTTACACCAATTGCACCATAATTACAAACTTCAGCACATCTATTACAACCAATACATAAAGCAGGATCAACCTTAGAAATAATACCTTCAGTTATTAAGATATCTTTAGATAAAATTGTGGTGGCTCTAGAGGCGGCAGACATTGCCTGTGCTATACTTTCACTTATTGTTGCAGTTCCACGAGCAGTACCACATAAAAAGATACCATCAGTAGCGAAATCTGATGGTCGGAGCTTTACGTGAGCCTCTAAGAAAAAATTATCATCATTAAT
>CAYNEU010000288.1:0-3816 GCA_964396275.1 uncultured archaeon
GATTCTTGTTATAGTGGTGGTATAATTCCAGAAGTACAACAAATTGGCAGGTATATTATGACTGCTTGTGCGGATGATGAATCTAGTTTAGAAACCTCAAATTTGCATCATGGTGTTTTCAGTTATTATTTCCTTCACTCAAAAGAATTCGCCACCGATTCAAATGGAGATGGCGTTATTTCAATGGAGGAATGCTATTCATATGTGTATTCAAATACAGTATCTTATTCTGGGTCCTTAGGATATACACATCATCCGCAAGAATATGATGGGATAACTGGTCCGTCTGTTTTATATACAACATTTGGTTCAGTTTCATTTACTCCTATTGGAAACTCTTTATCATATTCATTTATTCTTTATGGTACGGGTTTGATTGAAGAATTATATATCTTTGTTTGTAATGTAAGTCTGGATGTGATCTATGAAAATGAAGATCTAACATTGAATTCATCTACAAGCACAGGTTTTGGTTTATATTCGGGGACAATTCAATTAGATGGAGTTTCAGGATTTACAGGTTATGGAATTTTTGCTACAATTCAGGGAAATAGGGTAATTACCCTAAATAATACTGTCTCAGATGATACTGATAATGATTCGCTCGAGGATATTTTTGAGATTTTTGCAGGGTTAGATCCCTCAAATAACGATACTGATTCAGATGGATTAAGTGATTTTTTTGAATTTAATGGGGATACTGATCCACTTTTAAATGATACCGATAATGATGGGTTGTTAGATGGATTAGAAGTTTTAACATATTTTACGAATGCAACAAATCCTGACACCGATGGAGATGGATTAATTGATGGAGATGAAGTATTCGTATATTTAACTAATGCGACAAATTTAGATTCGGAATATGATGGAATGGATGATTATTATGAGGTATTCAATGATTTAGATCCACTGATAGATGATTCAAACTTGGATTACGATGGTGATGGATTAATCAATTTGATAGAATACCAATCAGGCTCCTTTGCAAACGATTCGGATTCTGATAATGATAATATGCCAGATGGTTGGGAATATAATAATGATTTAAACCTCTTACAAGATGATGCTGAATTAGATTATGATGAAGACGGATTGACAAATCTATTAGAATATCAATTAGGATCATTAGCAAACGATCCAGATTCTGATAATGATAATATGCCGGATTATTATGAATATAATAATGATTTAAACCTTTTACTAGATGATGCTGAATTAGATTATGATGGTGATGGGTTGAATAATCTTAACGAGTTTACATTAGGCACGAACCCACAAGATCCTGATACTGATAACGATGGATTGACAGATGGAGTTGAGGTTTCTAAATATAACACTGATCCAACGAATCGCGACACAGATGGAGATGGATATTCAGATGGTATTGAAGTGGCATGGGGTACTGATCCCCTTAATCCCAAAATTACTTTAATCACAGCTTTTCTAAACATCGCTGGTATTGTAATACTCTCATGCGTGGGCTCTTATTCTGTATATACACAACTTATCAAAAAGAAGCACAACAAAATACAAAAACCAATAAAGGGAAAATTTTCTATCAATAAGGACCAAGATCTCTATAATATTCTCAAAATAGAAAAAAAATACAAACCTAAACCTAAACCAAAACCGACATCATATGGATATAAACCGGTATATTCTACTTATGCTAAACCAAGTACCATTCCAAGAGAAATCGATCTTAATAAAGTTAGGGATTTAATTCTTTTTGGCATGCCACCACCTAAACCTATTAATTCTATTGAGGGTCAAAGAGCATTAAAAATTGCCAATATGGCATTTGAAGCTATTGCATTAGGTGATATTAAAAAATCATTTGATTTTATGATAAATTCTTTAATATTAGGTGTACCTGAACCAACAAATAGTCGTATAAAGAGTTTTATTCTTGATTCATTAAATCAGAGTAAAGGTTCTTCAAGTAATAGTTCGCAAGGTAATCTAAATGGTTATAGAAAGTGTAAGTGGTGTGGAAGCCCAGTTAAAAGTACAAATAAATATTGCTATAATTGTGGGAGGTTATTATAATTGTCATCAGCTAACACGATAAAGAAGAATATCAGTCAAAAAGTTGAAGATAGAGTAATTAAATTTCAAGATACTGAAGAGATTTTGTTTCCAAGGATATGTGTTATATGTGGTATTAATACAGAAAATCAGTATAAGCAAACTATTTATGGCTCTTTTGTATCAAACAAAGAATATAAAAAAGATTACGTGTGTGATTTACCCGTTTGCAATGAATGCTTAGATAAGGTTAACATGAAAACTGGTATTTCTAGTAAAAGTGGTCAATTAGTATTAGTATCCTGTATAATTGGATTAATCTCAGCAATAATTTTTTACTACTTAACTTATTCTATTTTTATAAGCATTAGTATATTTGCTGCGTCTATAATTATTCCCTATATGAACTATCGAAAAAAGACTAGAAGGAAGATTAAACTTAAGGAATTTTTGGAGGTTACTTTAAGCGAAGATAGTGAAACACTTATATTTAATTTTTTAAATCCCATTCTCGCAAATTTTATTAAAGAGTGTAATACAAAAAAAGAAGATGCAGAAGTAGATCAAAAAGAAACGGAAAATTTTGATAAATTTTCAGAGCCTAATCATGAACTCTTAGAAAGCGAAAAAAATGAGGAATAGGCACCGAAAAATTAAGAGAATTACTAAGCTTCAATAAAGCATACATTCTGATGAAATCAACAGCAATATCAATAAAAAGAGGATTCGCTTTATTTTATTTTTTTATTTTTTCAATTTCTTTTTTAATACAAGCATACGATTCTCGCATACAGTATCGTACCATTTCTTATCTTTACGAAGTTCCTGAATAATATTCATGCACATAAATTCCCTATAATTACTATATTTCTCTGGTAATTCGTTCTCCACTAATGGCATTCTTTTTACAACCCTTCTTTTTGGTTTATTATGTGCGCAAACGCTACATTTTACTTGCATTTTTTCACCTTTTTTAAAGATAATCTAACGTCTATTCTGTATTAGGACAAGCTTTTCTTAACACGAATGTCAAATTATTATTAAACATTTATAAGTAATTAAAAAAGATGGTAAATGCAAACATTTAAACTTTTTAGTTAAAAATTATTGTTAGTTATAATCTCTTATGTTTATCAAGATTTTAATTTCAATAATATATTTAGAACCATTCACAAAAATAAAAAGTAAAGATATATGCCTAAGAAAGTATAATAAACATCATATAACATATGGGAAAAAAGCCCCATCTCCCTAAAATTTTAAACCCTTTCACTTTTTTCTCTTAAAATACCTCCATTTAACCCTAAAACAACAAAAATTGACCAAGATATTTTCTAATAGAATTTTGAAGTGTTTTTTTCATAATACCAAGGTTTATTAAATTTAGAAATATATATTACATGCTTGAACAGAGATATTTCAAAGTTTCAAGTATAAAATTAAAATTTGGTGAAAGTATGTCTAATAGAAATTATGGCAATAGAACGATGCACAAAGCCACATGTGCCGACTGTGGGGCCGAGTGCGAAGTTCCATTTCAGCCTAAGGAAGGCAGACCTGTTTATTGTCGAGAGTGTTATAGAAAGCATAGAAGATAATTAATGCCTTTTTTTTAAAAGTTTTGGTAACACCCAAAAACTTATTCTCTAACTTATTGTGTAATGATTTATTTTTTTTTTATTCTCTTTCAGCCTTAGATCTATAAAAAAAACCTATGCAAAATACTTAAAGAACCCGTTGTTTCAAGGTTTCATACCTTTTTATTTATTTTGAAGGTTTTCAATA
>CAYNEU010000289.1:0-10001 GCA_964396275.1 uncultured archaeon
CTTTCTTTTTTTTCTTTCATTATTAATTAAGTTAATAAAAAATTCAATTTCTTTCGCATCTTGACCTAAGGTAGGCTCATCGAAAACTAGGATTTGGGGGTCTCTACAAATAATTGAAGCTACCGCAAGCTTTTTAGATTCTCCTCCAGATAGATTGAGGGGAGAACGCTTTCTATACTTCTCAAGATTAAATTCATGCAATGTTTGATCAGTTCTTTTTTGGATTTCTTCTTTACTTAGATTTAAACTCCTCAAAGAAAAGTTAATTTCTTCTTCAACTGAATTAGCAAAAAGTTGGTGGAAAGGGTTTTGAAAAATAATTCCTACGATCTTAGATAAAGTCGCAATAGTTTTAGAATTAATATTTTCGTTTTTAATATATATATTACCATAAGTTGGCCTAATTAAGCCATTTAAGGTTCGGATAAGGCTAGTTTTGCCCGCTCCATTTTTTCCCATTATTCCAATTAATTCTCCTGTAAAAATGTTTAAATTTATATTTTTTAAAGCCCTAGTTCCATTTGGATATGTGTATCCAATTTCTTTCATCATAATCAGAGGTATCTCTCTAACCATTTTTATTATCAACACAATTTGTAATTAAAATTTTAAAGTTTTTATGGCTTCTGAAATGGAAATAGGTATATTTTTGTTATATAAATTTTCTTTTTTGAGCTGATTAAAGATTGAGAAAATTACGGGTTTATTTAATCTTAATCTTTGAAAAATATCTCCATTTATGACTTTTTCGCAAGAATCATGCTCAACAATAATGCCTTTCTTCATTAAAATTATTTGCTCGGTAAATGGTAATATTAAATCAAGACGGTGTTCACTAATTAAAATTGTTATATTTTTTTCTCTTCTTATCTCTTGTAATAAATTGATTATTTTATTAGCCATATAAGGGTCTAGTAACGCAGTAGGCTCATCTAAGATCAAAATCTTCGGTTCTAATACCAGGATCGATGCTATAGCAACTCGTTGTTGTTCCCCACCGCTCAATTCAAAAGGTGCTTTATCTAGAATATCTTCAATTTCAGTTAATGAAGCAGTCTGCTTTATTCTACTCAAAATCTCTTTTGGTGAAACACCTAAATTCTCTAAACCAAAAGCAATTTCATGTTCAACGTTCATAGAGATTAATTGATTTTCTGGATTTTGAAAAACAATTCCTACTTCAGTAGATAAATCTGCTATTGATGTTTCTATTGTATTTTTTCCTTGTATTTCTACTTTTCCTCTATAAAAACCAGCGTAAAATTGTGGTATTAAACCATTCATGCATCTAATTAATGATGTTTTCCCGGAACCCGTTTCACCAGCTAATAAAATAAACTTAGAGTCATTACCTTCAATTTTTAAATTAATATTATTTAGGGTATATTCTTCATTTCCTTTATACCGATAATAAAAATGCTCAAATCGTACTAAATCCATGATAAGACCCTATCCAGTATAGATCTTATTCTCTTATAATTTATGATTATTTAAAACTTAGATTATAAATATTGTTTAATTTTTTCAATAATTTGAGTGATAATCGTATCTGATTCTATATTACTAGTTAAAGATGCCGCACCGTTATGCCCACCACCGTTCCCTTTGTATTTTTCTGAGATTTCTTCTAAAATTTTTCCTAAATGTAAGCCTGTGTTTAGACAAACCATTTTTTTAGCGCGAGTATTAATTCTATATTGGTTTTCTTCTTTTGAGAGAACAATGGCAACGTCAAAACCTAAATTAATTAATTTCATGGCAACACTTGCCCCATAACTGCTAACTTTTGAAATTCCGATTAAAAAATCCCCTTCTCGAATCAATTTAACTCTCTGCATTCCTTTAATTTTAGCGATTTTTTCTGAGATATCTATTTTATTTTTTAATAGAAAAAAAATATCTTGAATATTAATATCTTCTCCAATTAATTTACTTACATTTTGAATGGTTCTATTGTTTCCATGTTTGAAAAAGCCCGAATCAGTTACAATTGCCGTAATCATAAGTATTTTCAAAGGAACGGTTAAAGGAATGTTGTAACATTCGAAGAGATTTAATATAATCTCTGCTGTTGAAGAATAATTTTCAAATATTAAATTTGATGCGTATAATTTTGTTTTTTCTAATTTTTCCCCGAGATAATGATGATCTATAAATATAAGAGGAATCCCTAAGTTCGAGAGATCCAAATTATTATTTAATTCAATTTGGTTTAAATTATTTGTATCAACTATTAAAATAACGTCAGTATCAGATGCCTTGAAGGTTTTACTGAATGAAAAATCAAACTTAGGAAACTTTTTGGTAATGCTCCTAAGATAATTTTTCGTTGATTTAGCAAATTCTGAAAAATATATTGATATTTCTTGTTCTTTAAAGTATTGAGTTAAAAAATATTTTAAAGTTAAACAAGAGGCTAACCCATCAATATCTACTAAATTATGAGTTAGAATTTTAATATTTTTGTTTTGTATAAAAGTTATAAAATTATCAAATCTTGATTTCAACATAAAAATTTCTTTGAATTTTATTTTTGAAAATCAGCTTGAAGAGATTTTCTCATAGTTTCGATTTGGCTTTTTACTCTTTCTTCTTTTTGTTGTAAAGTTTTTAATCGCATTTCTAGTGTGACTTTTAGACTTTTTTTCTCATCCAATAACTTGTTTTTTTCACTTTTGACTAAAATTCCTCCAATAGCTTTATAAACAGTATCGTCTGTGTTTATCTTTTCTAATTCTTCAATTGCTAACTCAGATTCTCTTAATGTACTCTCGAGTTGTATTTTTTGAGAAGTAATAAATTCAAAAGATTGTTGCAAATTATTAAGATTTAATATCTTCTTTTTTTGTTCTTCGTTCAAATTATCGAGATTGATTGTCATATTAATTCTATCAATTTTGGTGTATTTATTTTATAATTTATTTTATATTGTAAAGAATATATTTTTTTCTATGAATTATCGATTATTTTCATTGTGTTTGTAATTACTTTCCCAAAACTAATAATTTCATTAATTGATGCGCGAAAAGCAGTAATATCATTACTTTTTATTACAAATAAAATACTTTTATCATTCATTTTTTCCATTGAAATTTGCGATCGTTTAGTACGTGTTTTATTAAACTCAGGTAAAAATGATTTGTAAGAAATATCTCTTATTTGAGAAGAATCAAATTTTAATTCGATTGTAGATTCTATTGAAAAATAGTTATTATTACTCATTATTCTTCTATAATTTCTAACTCACGCTGCTTTCGTTTTGCTATTCTGAAAGATTCAGCACCTCGGGGAGTTTCTATGTAATAAGCACCTCCTGTAAATCGCGCATTACATTTTTTACAATGCCAAATACCAGTTGAAACTCTATAGATTGAACCCTTAGTAATACATCTGGGACATTTTATATCTCCTTTCATCTTTTCCAGAATAAGACGAGTCCTTTTTCTTAGTGTACTGCCATATCTTGCGCCGTACTTTCCTGTTATTCCAACCTTCTTTGTCATATTACATCAAAATTAGTATTGACTATTATATGTTATTAAAAAAATAGGATAAACTATAAATTTTTCTAAATATAAATATGTCGCACTTATTCATTTTCTCTAACAAAATTTTAGAATTTATTACCCCTAAGAGAATTTTTTAAATTTATCAAAATTGAAAAGTTAAATTATAAAACATAAAAAATAATCTTAATAATTTTTGTATTAGATATACTAAATTTATAAAAAAATAATATAAAAGTTAAATAAAATAAGAAAAAAATTTTTTAAGAAATTAATCAATTTTACTTAAATATTGTAAAAGGTTTAAATCTTTTCTAAGTTTTTTACCAATTTCTAAAGATTTTTCGCCTAAAGTTTTAATCTCATCAATTGAAAATGTAGCAGCACCACTTTTTTGAATTGAAGTAATTTTTTCTTCTGTAACTGAAATAGAAATTTTACCATCACATACTAATTCTTCTGGTAAACTAGGATCTAAGAAGATAATATCATCAATTTTTCCATACGTAATTACAAAAGGTAATTCTTTTATAAGTGTTTCGCCCGTTATATATTTTCCGGTCCAATCCGTCTCACGTTTATCTTCATTCCAAACACCTTCAGGGATATGTGCAGAAATTAATGTAGTTAATGCACTTACACCCCCAGCATCAATTAAATTCCCCGCATAATTTATTACGTACAGGTCAACAAAAAGTATATAAACTGCTTCTCTTTCTTTAATACAGAGTTTCTTTGTTTGAACGCAATCTGCGTGTCTAATACCTCGATCTACAACACGTGCTAATTCAATTGATTGCTCATCAGGAGGACCCCTTTCAAATAATGGAGATGCTAATGGAAGCAGTTCTGCCATTACAGTACATACTCCTTCATCAGGTAAATCTGGGAAGGGTTCACCAATTTCGTATTTTAAACCTGTTATTATCTTTGTAGCACCTAAAGAAACATCCGCAGAGCCTTCTGCTGAAGCGATAATATCATTCTTGATTTGAAATTCGCGATATTCCCAGAGACCTCTCCCATCGATTCTTTCTTCTTTTTTCAAATTTGATATTATATAGTCTCTTTCAATTTTCGAAATAATTCGTTTTATGTCCATCATATTTACTCATCACCTTTTTTACCTTCTTTCTCCTTATTATTTTTAGTTTCTTCTTGTAATTTTAAGTATTTACTTTTTAACACATTTAATTGAATTTTATGAATGTTTTCCAATGCTTCTTTTGCATCACTCAAGAATTCATTCATCTCACTCAAATCCATATCTCCATCAAATTGTAATAATGAGATTTCTTCATTATACCAAGTGATAGCAATTGGAAAATCTGCTTCTCCAGCTTTATCTTCAATACCAGAGAGATCGACAACTTTCTTTCCATCAATTTTTCCTACAGCCACCGCAGATACTAGACTTTTCATAGGAATTCCAGCATCAGCTAAAGCTAATGCTGCTACTGTAGTACTTGCGCATCTAGTTCCGCCATCTGCATCCATAACTTCAATAAAGACTTCAAAACTAGTACCAGGATAAAGTTCAAGAAAAAGTACAGGTTCAATACAATCTGCTACAATCATAGATATTTCTTTTTCACGACGTCCAGGGGCGGGTCTTTTTCTATCAAAAACAGAAAAAGTAGCCATTCTATAAAAAACTCTTAAAACACCCCGATCTGGTTTAGCCAAGTGATGAGGGTGCACTTCTCGAGGGCCGTATACTGCAGCATAGATTTTATTGTTACCCCATTCAAGATACGCAGATCCATCTGCATTTTGTATAACACCAACTTCCATTTTTATAGGTCTTAATTCTTTTTCACTACGACCATCGAGTCTTTTTCCATCTTTACGAAATAATTTCTCGGGATACTCATCTTTAATTATTAATGGCATTCATTCAATACCTCTCTTCTTTTTTTCATTTATTATAAATTCTTGCATTCTATCTGTTAAACCAACAGTATGGGCTTCAGAAGCAATTTTATGAATAGATTCGATTAATAACCTTTCATGAACAATATCTTCGCCTTTCAGCCATATACGACCATTCTGTGTTACAAAGATATTACATCCTGTTAAGGATTTCAACATTTTAATCATTGAACCATTTCTTCCTATAACTCTTGGAATTTTAGGTGGATCTATAGTAATAACAATACCACCACTTTTTTTACCTAAATATTTTCCAACAGTTGTCAATTCAGGTTTATTTAAACGATCAGCAGAGAGAACTTTCACAATTAAAATATCTCCAATATCAAATCTTTCAGTATTTGTTTCTTCCCTAGAAACATCGCCGCTTCTGAATCCTCTTGTTCTACCTCTTTTAATTGTATTCTTAGGTTTAAGTTGACCAAAATCTTTAGCATTAATATCGCATTTATATTTAACTGGATTTTTATCAACTACTAATGCGATAACCTTATCTCCAGGGCGAGGTGTATAAAATCCCCTAAGAGGAATTACATTAATATAATTCTTTTTTATTTGTTTTAATCCAATATTCAAAGAAATAATTTTGTTCTTCTCTTTATTTAAAATTGTTCCTCTACCGGGTAAAAAGTTTTTAACATCTTCAGTTAATACTTCTCCAGGTACAACTACATCTCTTGAAGCATTGTCCTCTTCAAAATCTTCGAAATCATCATCTACCGGTTCTTCATTTTCTTCCATAATACTACTCACATTCTTCTAAAATTTTCCTATATTCCTAACCTATGCTTAAAAAATAAATATAAATAAGAATTAATTAACCCCTTTTAGGTTAGGATTTTAATATTTTTGTCTGAACTCTCCCATGTGTTAATTTATTTAATTTATCAATTAACTCCATTTGCAATCCTGCTGGTAAACTTACAACAGCAACCCAGGCACCATCAGATTGCCATTCTTCTTTTTTAATTTGTACATATTGGGCAACGATATTATAACCCTTTGCTGTAAAAGCTGTCGGAATCTTGATAGCCATTTCAACTTGTTCAATTCTAATAGGAATTATAGCTCGAATACTTTTAACAATATCATCTACTTGTTCTTCAGCACTTCTCATTAAATCAACTTTAACATTTGCTTCTTCAATCGCCTTTTCTATTCGTTGGTATGGATGAGGCTTTTTATTCTGTGGATTAATAGCATTCTTACTAATAATTGTTATAATTTGTTTTAATTTTTTTTGCCTTTCTTCTTCTCTTTGGGCTTTTGTCCAGTGTATTTCTCCTTCTAATAGAATCGTCCCAGCGATAGTCATTCCATCTGTAGTATTAAATACAGCTTCCATATCTCCATCTGTTGCTTTTTTTCCTCTTCTTAAATCTTCAAATACCGAAAAACTCTCAAAAATTAGTTCTAAATCAATTTTCTGATTCTTCAATATCTCTTCTACAGTAAATCGCGATTTATCTTTCCCTGCTTTTAATCTTGCGTTGATTTCTTCTCGAATAATTTTTTTTGCGTCCCATGCTTTCTCGGGATCCATTAACATCTCAAAAATTCTACCTGATTTCTCGATACGCCCTATGATGTATCCACCTAAATCAATCCTTGCCCTATCAATCATGTTATACGTTCACAATTTAAATGATTGAATTATCTCGATTTCTTTTTTTCCATTTTTTTGTCTTTCTGTTAAAAGATAAATATAAAGGGGTATTACCTTGAATTTAGATATTGTCTTTAGGAAGTCAATTTGTTTAATAATTCTTCCTTTTCTTCCAAATTTAATAACTTAAAAGTTCTATCTTCTTTTAAAATATAAGCTACATCACACGTATTTTTATTTAAATTATCGCCCATTAATTCTTTTAATGTTCTTAATGGCAATAGTTTCAATTCTTCATCACTCATATCCTCTTTATAATGTTCCTCAAGGTAAGTTCTTGCTTCAGTTGCTTGTGAGCCTATAGCAAAAGCTTTATAACCCCACATTGCTCCACTTGGGTCAGTTAAATATAAGGAAGGCTCGTTATTTGAATCTATTCCAGCAATTAGAAAAGAGACACCAAAAGGACGAACTCCAGCATTCTGTGTAAAAATCTGTTTATATTCACAGATATTTAGTGTACTATCTTTTACTGAAATTTTTTCATCATAATTTAATATATTAACTTGAGCTTGAACTCGAGCTCTATCAATGAGAACTCGAGCATCACTAGTTAAACCAGCAATAGCCACCCCTAAATGATCATCTATCTTAAAAATCTTTTCTGAACCCACATTTTTCTCTTGAAGCTCAGAACTTTTGGTTTCAACCGTAAACACAACAGAATTCTTGTTTCTACATACAATTGCGGTTGTACCTCTTCGGACGGCTTCAATAGCATATTCTACTTGAAAAAGCCGGCCTTCAGGTGAAAATTGCGTTATGGCCATATCGTAGCCACGGCCTTGGCCTTGGAAAATAATTCATCAACCTCCTTAACAATTTAACAGAAATAATTAAAATCCCACCATATATTACTAAATTGGATAATCTTATAAAAGATTTCTTTTAATTAATTCTTTTTATTTATATTATTTTTTAATTTTATTTTACTTTAGTTAAAATGTAGTAATAAATGATATAATAAATATTTTTTTTAAATATTTTAAAAAGAGAGTATAAAAATTAAAATAGAACTGGTTTATTTCAATCTTCCCTGTTTATGACTCTTTTATGACCATGCAACTTTATTTATAAATATTGACCACTCCAATAAAATCATACCTTCATCTCTGGTATGAGCAATAAGATAATCTCCTTCTCTTGTAATTGACCCAATAATATTGCCTTTCCCAGCACCAATATTTTTTGCAGCTAATTGTATTTCATCATTTTTTAAAATTGCAAATCGATAATTCTGAAATATGAGAGCAGCTTCTTTTGTTTTCCAAGCATTTAGTATTCCATTAGCTTCTTCACTCGTTAGAGGAAAATCTCCGGATTTGAAAACGATATTTCCCTCATTATTTAATAGAAAAACTTCCTCTACTCCTTTATATTCATTTAGTGCATTAACTAGATGATTAAATCTTTGTTCTTCCATAATTCTCCATCTTATGTAAAAATCTGTTTTTGTTTTTATAGAAAGATAAAAATTTTAAAATTTAAATCTTTTTAGAACAATTGATCCTCCATTTTAAAGTTTGAGAAAAAAATCTCCTTTATTGATGTTAAAGTACTTAAATTTTGATTGATACTAACACTTAAGTGTTTTCATATGGTGCAAAATTTAGTTTTATGCGATAAAATTTATAATGTGACAGATAAAGGACAAAAAGAAGATATTTACCTTCGATATCTTAAATATTTAAAAGAGCATATCAAGGGTTTTCCTGATACTTCGATCAATATAAAAAAGTTAAGAAAATTTGATAAAAGGTTTGAGATAATCATCACTGGTCCCGAAGAACAATTTGTTTTTAACCTTCTAAAAAAAGAGATAGGATCTATTAATGAATTTAAAGACATTAAAGTTGATAGGGAATTTAAAGGCTTTCTTGTAGATGTAGGAAAAGTTGGATTCGGATTATTTGTTGATTGTGCTATTATGAATCCAAGTTTGGATGTACTTATAAATCTGCACACTTTAAGAGAGCAATTATGTAAAGGAAAAGAGAGATCATTAAAAGAAATTATTGAAGCTTATAATTTTATTGATCATTTTCCGGTATATATTAAAATAACTGAAATAGATTCAGTCAATAATAAACTTTTAGGCGAATTAACACCAAGAACTTTAAATTTCTTTAAAAAAATTTTAGAGGAGAATATTGAAGGTGTGTTTTTAAGTGGAGAAACTAAGGGTCAATTCAAAAAAATCCTAACTCAAAAAGGACATTTCAGGGATATTATTACTGTCAAAAGATTCGGGTTTTTAGAAAATCTCGTCTTATTAAAAGAGGGATCTGATGCTCCTGGAATAATTGCACATATAGGTAATAAACTTAAAAATTGTAAATTAAGTGCCTTACGTCCTCAAAAAATAAAAAGAATACTTTAATAAGATAAATAAATAGTGGGCCAGGAGAGACTTGAACTCCCGATTTTCTCGGTGTAAGCGAGACGTCATACCAGTCTAGACCACTGGCCCATTTGTATGCGCTCAGGGTGGGATTCGAACCCACGAATCCGTTGGACACCGGTTTAGCAGACCGGCGCTCTACCAGGCTAAGCGACAGACTTTCATCAATCTAGAGGGTTGATGAACTGAGCTCCGTTTAACTTCCTGAGCATAAAATCGTAAATATATATAATAATTTAAAATTTTAATATTTTATTATAAAGTATTGGCTTTTTAAGAATAAAGAAAAAGATAAAAAACTTTAGTTTTAAATTTTCAATTTCTTTTTTGACAATAATTTAATGTCAGAACTTCCCCTTCTTAATCGATAATCTCGTAATTTTGATTCACCATACCACCATAAAATACCGAGAGGAATACATATCGATCAATTTATTAAGAGATAAAGAAAAATCACCAACGGGTTATAGCTTAGATCAATACCATAAATGCTTGC
>CAYNEU010000290.1:0-2796 GCA_964396275.1 uncultured archaeon
AAATAAAAACTAAATTAGTAGTAAATGCTACTGGAATATGGACTGATCAATTAATCGATATTTATCCTGATGAAATACCTAATCCCTTGATTCGTCCAACGAAAGGAGTTCACCTTCAATATAGAAGGAAACATATTAATAATCAGAATGCTGCGATAGTTTTTTCGAAAAAAGACGATAGAGCATTTTTTATTTTACCAAGAAATAAAGAATTTACTATTATTGGTACAACAGATACGGACTTTAAAGGAGATTTAGCTAATCCTTATTGTAATAAAGAGGATGCCGATTACTTAATTGAATCTGCTAAATTTTATTTTCCTAATGCTCAGATAGGATATGAAAATATATTATCGACATATGCGGGAATAAGACCACTAGTGATGCAGAAAGGGAAATCGGAGAGTGAAGTCTCTCGTAAACATTTCATATTTTTCTCTGAAGGTGGATTGCTTACTATAACCGGGGGTAAATTGACTGAATGGAGAGCGATGGCTGAAGATGTATTTGATCATATAACGAATAAAAACTTATTTCTTAATGCTATAAAAGAAAAACATTTTAGCAAACAACCTTTTATTATTGGACTTGAAAAAGAAGATTGGTTAAAAGAATTAAAACAAACGGAATTAGAAATAGAAAATGATATTGCAGATCATATCTATCATCAATATGGAAAAGGGGCTATAAAAATTTTGGAATTAATTAAAGAAGATTCATCATTAGGAGATAAAATTATCGAAGAAAATAATTTTATAAAAGCCGAGGTACTTTATACATTACGTTATGAATTGACGCCTCATTTAATTGATGTATTTTGCAGACGAACAGAAATGGCTCTATGGATTCATCATAAAAAAGCATTTGAAGCTGCTACTAAAGTTGCTGAATTAATGTTAGAGGAATACTCATGGGACGAAGATAAAAAAAATCAAGAGATTGAGTTTTATATGGATTACATCAAAAAAACTGTTTCTTTTATACCCTAATCTAATCAATTTCTAAATTTGAATTATTGGACTCCCTTTGAAATATATTTTTAAGTTGGTATTTACAATATAATTACAAATCTAAATTTACTTTTAAGAGTGAAAATAATTGATTTTTCAACTGAAAGAAATATTATTAATACCTTTAGCAAATTTCGCAGGATTCTTTCTTTTGATTCTGGGTGTTATTTGGTTAATTTATGGGGTATATGAAGCAAAAAGAAGAGGATCTGTTAAAAATAGAAAGGTGGAAGATTGGGATTTTGATGTTACAAAGTTTCTTAAAGGCCTCACTTATTTGGGCATTTTAGTTGGCATCTTATGTATATTAAGTGGTGTAGGTGGATTGATGTATAATATACCTCCAAGTGCAGCATTTCAAAGTGGTGAAGTGAGCATTTTTACATCTGCAGCACTTATAATTCTGGGGATCCTTACATTCTTAAAGCCTATGAACGATTTACCAATCGCTAGTATTGTAGGTCTTTTAGCGGCAAGTGCAATTGTTGCCATTCTTGTAATAGTATTGCCTTCACAAGTTTATGAGGTCCTTGATATTTTTGTAGATGCTAAAATATTTTTCATTGTTTTATTTTTCATCATTTTCGCAATTGTTGCACTCACAGCAAAATTTTATATTGGAGGTTTAATGAAAATTTCAAAGGTTATATCATGGCCTCCAATCGCTTTCATAGTTGCTGGATTCTGCTTTATTCAAGGATTTCTAGTATTAGTAATAGGAGTTTCAATCGGATATTTGTTTTAATAATTAAATTTTTTTATTATTTTTATTTAGGAGTGAAAATATTATTATTATTTTATTAGTTTTAAAAAAAAGAAAATCTATGCGAAGGGTGTTTGTTAATTTCACCAATAATATCATTATCTAATTCATAAGAACAATTAGGGCATTTTTTATCATCAGTTATATCTATTTTTTTAAAACTATACCCTCTTCTCTCCATTAGTAAATGATTACAATTTGGGCAATACGTATTACTTCCCTCCTCATGGTTTATATTTCCTACATATGGAAAATATAAACCTGCTTCCTTAGCAACATTATAAGCCATATCTAATGTTTCATAAGGCGTACGTTTCATTGAGGGCATTTTGAAATCAGGATGATATGCAGAAAAGTGAACAGGAGTATTTTTCCCTAAATTATCCACTATCCACTTACATAGTTTTTGAATTTCCTCTTTGCTGTCATTTAGATCAGGTATAATTAAATTAGTGATTTCTACATGAATCCCATTGGATTTAAAACGAGTAGCAGTGTCCAAAACGGGTTGAACTGACGTGACACCACATATCTTTTTATAAAATTCATCCGACATTGCCTTAATATCAATATTTGCAGCGTTAATTCCTATTTCAATCAGTTCTTTTGTAGCTAGTGGAGTAGAATATCCGTTTGTTACTAAAATTGTTTTAATCTCATACTTTTTCATAAGAGGAACTGTATCTATTATCCATTCATGCCATATTAATGGCTCGTTATAAGTATAAGCCAAAGTTTTTGCTCCACTCTTAACAACTCTTTTTTCTAATTGCTCTGGTGTCATTTCAACTAACGACATTCCTCGGCCTTCATAACCCTGAAGATCATAATATCCATTTTTTCCATTATCTGTTGGATTTGCTTGGCTTATAGACCAGTTTTGGCAATTCTGGCACTTAAAAGAACATCCAATTGATGCAATCGAATATGCTGTAGCACCTGGCCAGAAATTATAAAGTGGTTTCTTCTCAATGGGATCTAAACTACCAGATGATATCATTGAACCATAAATTAAGGTGTATA
>CAYNEU010000291.1:0-5851 GCA_964396275.1 uncultured archaeon
CAAAATCTTTATATTTCTCTAAATCACCATCTTTTATTTTTTTTAGCGTCGGATTGTATATTTGAGTACAAGGTTCCTCAATAAAGGTAATATCAACTAAAAAATTTGATGCATTACTTTTTTTTAGGTAATCTTTAGACTTATTTGATAATAATATCGACATGATGACAAACACTAATTCCATCCTATTGAAACTAACTTCTACATAAACAGTTATATTAATAATTTAAATATTTTTTCTTAGGTTGCTTCAGAAAAAAGAAGAATAAAAGAATTATATCACTAATTTACTCTTGCTAATTTCTCCTTTTAAAAAATAAGTATAAATATTAAAAAAAAGGGTAAATAATATAAATTCAAATATATTCATATATTACGAATTTCCAATTAATAAAAAAGAGGTATAAAGTTATGAAAGAAACTGCTAAAAAATTATATACTGCATACGTTGGTGAATCTCAAGCACGTAATAGATATAACTATTTTTCTAAAGTCGCAAAAAAAGAAGGATTTGTGTTAGTATCAAAAATTTTTGATGAAACATCAGATCAAGAAAAAGAACATGGTAGTTGGTTTTATAAAATGCTCCAACAATTTAAGAAGGAAGAAAAATTTGATGAAATGAAAGTGATCCCCGATGCAGAATTCCCAACTACTCTTGGGACTACAATAGAAAATCTGAAATCCGCAATAGCCGGAGAAAATATGGAATGGCAAACACTTTACCCTGACATTGTTAAGACAGCTGAAAAAGAGGGATATCCTGATGTTGCCAAAAGAGTTGGTGCAATTATAAAGGCTGAAAAACATCATTCCGAGAGATATGGCAAACTTCTAAAATTAGTTGGTGATGATGCGTTCTTCAAACGTGGTAAAAAAGTCGTCTGGGTATGCATGGAGTGTGGTTATGAAGTTGAAATGGATGAATTACCCAAAGACTTTAAATGTCCATCTTGTGACCATCCTCGGGAGTACTATAGAAAGAAATGTGAAGATTTCTAAAAAAAGTAAATCAATTTTTAATTTAAAATCAAAATTTTTAAAAATTAAACTATCTGATTTAAAAACAAAACAGGTGAAATATGTATGAAACAAAAAGAAATATACAGATGTGATATTTGTGGGAAAGTAATTGAAATTTTGAATTCAGGTGTTCCAGATACCATTTGCTGTGGTAAACCAATGAAATTAATGGAGGAACAGACTAAAGACTGGAAAACAGAAAAACATGTTCCTAAAGTAACCGTTGCTGGTAATAAAGTCACAGTTGATGTAGGAATCTCAATGGGAACTCCTCATCCTATGACTAACGAGCACTATATCATGTGGATTGAAATAATTTGTAAGGATGGATGCTACGAAAGAAGATTCCTGAAACCTGGCATGGAACCTAAAGCAACCTTTACCGTTGCGAATCCAGAAGGTCTCTGGGCTCGAGAATATTGTAATATACACTTTTTATGGAAAAGTTAAATTTTAAATTAACTAAATTTCTATTTTTTAATTTTTATTTATTTTAAAATAATGAAATTTTAAGCTTTTATAGCATAATTGTTAATATTAAATTGATTGAAATATTACTATTGAAGAGAAAGAATGATCTTCTTTTTACAATTATTTGTTATCTTCTGTTTTATTATAGTAATAATTGCGCTTTTTCGTTCGAAAACAGATTTTTTAGCGTATAGTGTATTAGCTATGCTAGCTGCTGCTACAGCTACATATCTTTTTTCACCAACTCCACTACAACTTGAAGATTTCTTTCAATCAATAGATTGGACTGTAATTTTCTTCTTAATTTCAATGTTTACCATTGTCGCAATATTAGAGGAAAAACGTGTTTTTAATGAAGTTGCCTTAAGAATAACTAAAAAATTTCATACTAACACACGACAATTTTTTTGGGTAATATGTTTAATTTCAACTATAAGCGCCGCTTTTATTGAAGATATTTCCGTAGCTGTTATATTTATACCAATGATTATTAGTACAAGTGAAAAAATGAAAATCAATCCTACTCCTATATTAATGGGAATGACTATTTGTATCAATCTTGCCGCTACATTGACTCCCTTTGGATCTGCTCAAAATATTTTAATTTCCGACAAATTTGGTTTAACATCAACCTGGTTTTTTGTTAATTTAGGATTGTATTTTGTGTTTGGAGTTGTTATAACATTACTTTTGTTAGATAAATTTTTCCTCAAAAAGCATTTAACCGAGATTTGGGTTCCACATTGTGATGAATATGAAGAACCTCTAAATCAAAAATATGTAGAAGAGCATCAATTAATAATACTCGAGGATTCAATAAACTCTAAAGTATTTTATAAAAACTTAGTTGCTTTAATGATATTGTTTATTTTATTAATTCTTATTCCAAATATTTTATTTGTAGGATTGTTTGGAATGTTGCTTTTTGTATTTATTAATCCACGACTGAAAGAATCAGGCAAAAAACAACTAGATATGTCCCATTATCTCAAAGAGGTAGATTTTAAACTAATATTCTTCTTTATATGTTTATTTGTATTAGTATATTGTTTTGAGGTTACGGGAATTATTGGTATAATTGAGGAATTTATAAATTTAATTGCCCCAGAAAATATTTTCCTAATATCTGTCTTTGTTTTAGTTTTTACGTCTATTCTTTCTGGATTTCTTGACAATGTTCCAGTTACCGTTATTTTCATTCCAATTATACATCTATTAGTTTCTTCTGGATTTTCATCAACACCTCTCTTAATTGCCTTTATATTAGGTATTAATTTAGGAGGAAATTTTTTACCTCAAGGTTCTGCTGCAGATATGATGACTTTAGAACTATCCACTAAATATTGTGTTGATGGCATGAATTATAAGAAATTATTAAAAATAGGAGGTTTATTTGCTTTATTTCATGTTCTATTAGGAATTGGTTATCTCGCTGTAATTACTTTCATTTTTTATTAGATATTTTTTTGAGTTTAAAATTAAATTGAGGTAATAAAAGTTGGTAAAAAATAAAGCCATTATTTTGGATAGAGATGGCACATTAATTGAGGATAAGAATTACACTTATAAAATCGAGGATTTTGAGTTATTACCCGGAGTAATTGAAGGATTAAAGTTACTCAGAAAATATTTTCTCTTTTTTATCGTAACCAATCAATCAGGTATAGGAAGAGGTTATTATACTATTCAAGATTTTCATAATTTTAACAATCATTTATTAAAGATATTGAAAAACCAAAAAATTAATATTCTTAAAACTTATTTTTGTCCTCATTTAAGAGAGGATAATTGTGAATGTAGGAAACCAAAGATTAAATTTGTTGAGGAAATCAACAATGAATTTAACGTTGATATTAATAATTCGTGGATGATTGGTGATCACCCTTCAGATATACAATTTGGGATAAATGCGGGTTGTAAAACAATTTTTCTTACAACGGGACATGGTGATAAACACTTAGATGAATTAGAATCTCTTGAAATAAAACCAAATCTAATTTATGATAATTTTTTAGAAGCAACAAAAGAAATTTTAAAGTCTCTTTAATTAAGAATTAAGAATAAAAAATATAAATTTTTAATATTTACTGTTGATTTCTCTTTTTACCGAGAAAAGGCATTGCGTGCTCGTATCCTTTCATTACAAAACGCGAGATAACAATTCTCTGAATCTCACTGGTACCTTCATAGATTTGGTATAATTTCGCATCCCTAAATAATTTTTCAACGGGGTAAGTCCTCAAATAACCATAACCTCCAAAAATTTGAATTGCTTCTGTCGTTACATTCATAGCAACGTCTGAGGCGAAAGCCTTGGCAATAGAAGAACTTAAATTATTGTCCATTCCTTGATCAGCTTCCCAAGCGGCTTTATAAGTTAATAAACGTGCAGCTTCAATATCTTTATACATGTTAGCTATTTTTTCTTGAATTACTTGATAATTTCCAATTGGCCTTCCAAAAGCTTCTCTTTTTTGAGCGTAATCAATAGAATATTCCATTGCAGAACGAGCACATCCAATTGCAAATGCACCAATGGCGGGACGAGTATGAGCAAATGTTTGCATAGCTAAAACAAACCCTCTTCCAGGTTTGGCTAGAACATTTTCTTTAGGTATCCTCACATCTTTTAAACCAACTGATACTGTATTTGATGATCTTTGACCTAATTTAGGGATATGTTTGCCTAATTTAACTCCTTCGCTTTTTGTATCTACAATAAATGCTGCTATCCCGTTATGCTTTTGCTCAGGATCTATCGTAGCAAATACAGTAATATAATCAGCATATCCTCCATTAGTGATCCAAAACTTATTTCCATTTAAAATATATTCGTCTCCATCTTTTTCTGCTTTACATTTCATTCCGGCTACGTCAGAACCCATCATTGGTTCAGAGGTTGCAAAAGCAATCAATTTGAACTCATTAACTAATTCACTCAAAATCCTTTGCTTTTGTTCTTCGTTACCTCCAATTACAATTGGCTCAGCACCAAGGTTATTATCAAAGATTGAAGTTGCAATTCCCGGACATGCAGATGATATTTGTTCAACAACAATACAGGAACTTAATAAATCAAAACCTGGGCCTCCATATTTCTTAGGGATTCCTAAGTTTAATAATCCTTCTTCCCAAGCTTTTTTAATAACTGGTAAAGGAAATTCTTCAGATTCATCGTACTTTCCTGCAACTGGTAAAACTTCACGAATTGCAAATTCTCTCGCTTTTTTTTGGAGAGCTTTTTGTTCTTCAGTTAGTATAAAATCCATTTTTTTACCTCTTTTACCCCATTTTTTCTATTAATTTGCCTACAATTTCTTTAAAATCTAAATCTTCTGGTCTTGGAACAAACTTAATTTCTATTGTATCTTCCATTACATCAATTTTAGCAGCCTTCATCAATTCCACGATTTCTTTTACAGCACCTCCGCCCCAACCGAATGAGCCAAAAGCTAATCCAACCTTATTCAAAGGCTTTAAACCCTTTTGATAAGATAAATATTCTGCTACAGTTGGATATAGTCCATTATTTAGAGTAGGGCTCCCAACTAAGATTGCTTTTGCTTTCATAGCTTCGGTTATCACATCTGAATAATCGGCATTAGTCAATCTATACCTTTTTACTGGAATTCCTCGATGCTTAATTTCATTGGTTAATGCTTTTGCGATTTTTGCGGTACTTTCCCACATTGTGTCGTATACGATAAGGACACTTTTTTCATCAATTTCGCCTTTACTCCATTTAGTATATCTTTCTAAGATTTCAGGAATATGGTTCCTCCAGCAGATCCCGTGAGAAGGACATATAATTTCGATCGGCAATGCTCCAACCTTTGGTATTGTCTTTGCTATCAACCCAGAAAGATGAAGTAAAATGTTCGCATAATATTTTTCTGCTTCTTGAAATACTTCAGCAAGATCATTTTCATCATCCCAACGCTTAGATGTTGCATAATGTTGTCCAAAAGCATCATTAGAAAATAATATGTTTTTCCCATTCTCGTCAGTCATAAAAGAAACCATAGAATCGGGCCAATGAATCATTGGAATAGGCACAAATGTAAACTTTTTACCATTTCCAATATCTAACGTATCCCCTTCCTCGACGGCTCTAATTTTATTGAATAAATCTTCATCAACTTCCTCGTGAAAGTGAGCCTTTAAAATTTCAACCCCTCTCTTTGAAGCAATTAATTTAGCATTAGGAAGATATTTGAGAATTAATGGAAATGACCCAGAATGATCCATTTCAACATGATTTGTAATAAAGTAATCGATTTCGGAAGGATCGCAGACATCCTTAATATTCTCCAAAAAATAGTCAAAATATGGACGCTTAACAGTATCAATAAGTACC
>CAYNEU010000292.1:0-10775 GCA_964396275.1 uncultured archaeon
AAGGTTTAAAATGCATTTGGAACGTTAAGAAACCAATACGAAAGTATTATAGTTTTGATTTGGATTTTGGAGATATAGAATAAATTTAAACAATTTTTTTATTTCTTTTAATTATTTATACATTATTTACTCAAATATTAAATCTATAAATATAGTTAGATTTTAATATGATAAAAATAAATAATTTTAGGCTGAATAAGAATGGAAAATAATTTTAAGATTAATTTGGGAGCTTTAAAGATTGATCAGTTAGGATTTGTGTATAATGATATTAAAAAACAAGCTAAATTACTAAAGTCAAAATTCAATCTTCCTAATTTTATTTTTACTGAACCAAAAAGTCATTCATTTAAATATAGGGGCAAGGAATCTGAAGTAATACTTGATATAGGAGTTAGTCGAATTGGTAATACGCAGATAGAACTTATTCAATTGATAGATGGCGATTGTCTTTATAAAGAATTCTTAGATCAAGGAAAAGAAGGACTTCAACATATAGGAACATATGTTGAGAATGTTCAGCAATCAATAGACGATTTTGAAAAAATTAATATAAAACCCATCCAAACCGGAAGGGCAGTTCGGCATCTATTTGCCTATATGGATACTAACGAATTTTTTGGAATAATAATTGAACTTTTAGAATTGATAAGAAGGAAAAGAAAGCACTAATTAGACAAGAAAATTGTAAAGTTATGAAAATCTTTGTTTCTCTTTATGTTCTTTTACAGAGATTTCTCTGTCACTAAGGCGGTTGAGTTTAATTAAACTTTCTTTTATAATTTTAATTTCTGCTCTAGTAGTAATTTTGTACTCTTTTAAATTATCAAGGATTTCTTTCTCGCTAAAGCCTTTATTATAAACTTCTGAGAATTTAGCTATAGTTTCTTCGTGATAGAAAATGTATTGTTTATTTAAGAATGCTATTAACCATTTTTTTTTCTCCTGATTTTGAGATAACTCGAATAATTCATCTCGTATTACTTCGATACGTTTGTTAAACTTTCGTGCTATTATCTCATCTTCGATTTTATAAAATTTTTTCATAAATTTGTGAATCTTATTTTTAAAAAACAATTTTGGAATATACGATAAAATAAACAATACTAAAGTGATACCGGACATCCAAATTGCTGCTATTCTACTGTAAATAACTACGATAAAGATTATTCCCACAAGAATTAGAAACCATTTTCTTCCAATGGTTTTTGCTATGACTATATACTTTTTTGGCAAGGTTTAACACTAAGAATTCTTCAATATTATTTAAGGATATAATTAATAGTTTAAAAACTTAATTTTAGATGAAATTGAAAAAGTAGACTACGTATAACCACATAAAAAAGCGTGACCGGGTATTTTCCTTGTATACCATGACCGTAAGCTAACTTACAGTTTGTAGTTTCCCATAAATCGCAATTACAGTACTATCTACAACGTTAAACAAGTTTAACTTCCGGGTTCGGATGGTTCCAGCGCAGTAGCGAACTGCTACTAATTCATGTGGTTATAAACGCTAATCTTAACCATTATATAAGGTCGGTTATTTTATAAGAAAATACCTACTTATATGGTTATAAGTAAATAGGTATAATAAAAGCTAATAATTAAACTTTTTCATAAAGAACGTTAAGTTTATAAGGATTAAACAAGATGGTATATGAATCATGTTATTTCAATTAATACTCCGGGATGTACAATGGTATCAAATTTTTGTAAATGCTTTTATTACAATTGTTGGGAGATTGCTTGATATAATAAGTACTAGATATGTTACAAGAGAATTAAAATTAGAAACAAATAAAATAGCAAGACGTATTGGTTGGAAAGGAATGATATTAATGCAGATTCCGATTGTTGTATTGGGTTCATTGGATTTTTATTTAAGTTTCTTCATATTCTGGTGGAGTCTTTTTCTATTTGCTAATAATATAGAAGGAAGTTGGTATATCAGGGAAGCTGGAGAAGTAGAATATCAAAAAGAAATTAAATCAAGATTGGAAAACTCAAAAGCTTGGAAAGTTGCATTTAGTGAATTTTCTTCGGTGTTGAAATTTACCTTGGCAGGAATATTTATTATAATTTTTTTATTTGTTTTTAATGATCTTATAGCAGTATTTTTAATAGCTTTAGCATTAATTATCCACGGTATACTTGGTACTTTTAGTTCTATAAGATATCTATTAGACCTGAAGAGAGATAAATCAAAGAAGCAATGAGTATTTTTTCCAGATTTTTTACATCTCTTTAACGATACATGAATATTTTCTTAAACCAGTATAAAGAGTTAAAACAGAAACTCCCCCTACTGCAATAATTAAAACTAAAGAGAAAGGAGCTATATAATTAATTATATTTTGAGGTATTGAAAAAATATAGCCTGAATTATAAAATATATCTGTATTATTAGCATAATCTCTTAACACAATAAAGTAAGAATATTCACCTGGAGTTAATCTCTCAGTTTTAACTGGTATTAGTTCTTTATCTTCTTCAATAGAGTTTGATAATCCATAGTATATATAATCGATAAAATTATTCTTAGATAAAAAAATGTATGCAGATTCAATTCCTGATTTATTGTCATGAGCTTCGATATTGAAAGTAGTTATATCCAATGTTTTAGGATTTTTCGGGTTACATTGTATTCCAAACAACTGAGGTGAAGCATTATCTAGAAGTGCTGTAAAATTAAAATGTGAAGGAATTAAATTGTGCCCCGTAATTGTAACATTATAAATCTCATTTTCTTCAGCGGGAATACGAAAACTCACTACACCATTCTCATTGGCATATGCGGTATGATACTTTCCACCAGAACCTCCAAGATGAACTCGTGCATAAGGAACAATTCTGCTATTCTCATCTTTTATAGTGATCGAGACTAATTGACCTTCATAGATAGTTTCGATAAATGGATTTAGCGCTAATTTTGGCTTATTGGTATAGATATCAACTTCAGGATCTCCTAAAAGACAATAAGTGAGGAGTTGTTTACGTTCAAAATCAAAAAACGTTGAACCAATTCCATACTTATAATAATCACTATTCATATATGCTACTTTTGAATCATATAACGCCCTTCCTTGCTGAAACTTTTTATTAAGGAAAAACTCTTTCCAAAATAATTTCGCATTTCCACGATTTAACATTTCAAGATCATAATCATCTTCAAAATACCATGTGACTCTTAATCCTCCAATTGCACCAATCGCACCACCCTTATCCTTTTTTATCAAAGTTTCACCGATGTTATTATCGTTATTATCATAGCTAGAAGTTGAGCACGCATCTAAATATACTAAGGAAGGCATATAATCATTTAAGCTTGAACTAGCATAAGAGGAAGAATAAGCCCATGTAGATGGATTTCTATAGTAATATGATGGAAGTCCATGACCTGCCATTAATATTGTAGAAAAGCCATAATTAAAATAATTAAATAGAGCCGTCCGAGAAAGATTTCCTGCTTCTTCTACCAAATGAGTATAATTCAATTCCTCTAAAGCATAATTTTCAATAATATAACTTGTTAAGCGACTCTCATATTCTCCATCTGGATCTCCACTAGTGGGATAATCAGATATCCCTCCTGCTAATAGCATTCTATTCATCCAATTACCTACTTCCGGATTAGACTCATATTTCAAGGTTTTATTTACCATTATCTCAAGTTCATTAGCATTATCAGCGGGAAATCTACCAACATAAACTTCAGGATCCCATGCGATTTCATCTAATCCATAAGCATTATCGTACGGAGACTCTCCCCAATTTCCATCCCCATCACTATCCCAGGTGCCATTAAGGTCTGCATAATAAAAATCTGTAGGTTTATATTCTCCATCTCCAACTGATTCAGTTCTTCCTTCCCCAAATCTAATTACATCGGGATTGTATACATATCGTATAGGGATTAAATCATTCTGAGCGTCTCCTGCTAAAAGAACCCATTGAATGTTTTCAGTTTCATAATATGATTTAATCATATTTCGAATTTTTTCTGCATCATCAATTCCTTCATATAAAGAGAAATTGCTTAAGATAATGGTTTTAACACCTTTCTCATTTTTCCATTCCATTAAGGGTTTAACAGCATCGATGAACTCAGGTATATTTGGAGTAATTATTAACATTTCAATTTTAGGGCTATACCAGAGATCATTTAATAAAGTATATTCAATATCTGGTAAAATAGACAAATCAACATTTAAACTTCCATTAGCAACATTAATCCTTTCTAAAGAAATACTCTCTCCAGAATTAATAGAATTATAGTATAAACTCAGACTAACGATTGGTGTAAAAGCTAATATTAAGATAGTCAAGTAGATAAATTTTTTAAGAGAAAACCTAACCATATACTATCAGAAATAATAAGTATTTTTCAATATATATATAATGAATATAAGAATTTAGAAATAAGAATCTAATTATTATAATAGAAAATTATCGGATTTTTATGCCGCTTCGATTTAATTCTTGTCCCCATTGTAATAGTAAAATTACGTTTAGAATTGAGATGGGGGATATTGATTCTAAACAATACCCTGCTCCTGTATATATTATTTGTAGATCATGTAACAAATTATCTACTTTTTATATGGATAGCCTTTTGAGAGTTTCTTATAAGGAGCTTGAAAAAAAACCCGGTGGTATCAAAACAATTGAAACAACATAACATAATAGATTTTAGCGTTAAGTTTTTTTAAATTATCAAATTTATTGATTAATTTAATAAAATGTCTTTTCTTAATTTTTCTTAGGAATAATATATTCAGCTGTCAAAACACCTTAAAATTTTACTATCATGTCGTATGATTTAACTGATGTTGGTGGCATAGGGAAAGCAACTGCAGAGAAAATGAAAGCTGCAGGAATAGACTCTATTGAAAAATTAGCTAGAATTAAACCAGATGATTTAGCAAAATTAAAAATCAAAGGTGTTGGAAAAACAACAGCACAAAAATATATCGATAATGCTCAACAATTACTTGAAGAAATTAGTCCTCAAGAAGAGCCTAAATCTGAAGGAAAAACAATTTCAGAAGTAAAAACCAAACCTACACCCAAGCCCAAACCTAAAGCTGAAGCTTCAAATATTAAAGAATTAATAAAACAGCAAGCTGAATGCAATATTGGTTTAGTTGGCCATGTAGACCACGGTAAGACTACACTAGTTAAAACACTTACAGGGGATTGGACAGATAGACATTCGGAAGAGCAAGAAAGAGGAATTTCTATAAAATTGGGATACTCAAATGCAACTATTTTATATTGTCCAACTTGTGACGAGTTTTTCACATATTACTTAGCAGAAAAAGCAAGGGAAAAAGGACAACCTCGTTTTTTATGTCCAAAATGTAAAGAACAGTTGGAATTTAGAAGAAATATTTCATTTGTCGATGCTCCTGGTCATGAAATCTTAATGGCAACAATGTTAAGTGGGGCTTCATTGATGGATGGTGCGTGTTTATTAATCGCAGCAGATGAGATATGTCCTCAACCACAAACAAGAGAACATTTAGAAGCATTGCATATTGCTAGTATAGAAAATATTATCATACTACAAAATAAAATTGATGCGGTTTCACGAGAGCAAGCAATGGAGAATTATCAACAAATAAAAGAATTTATTAAAGGTACTATTGCTGAAAATGCTCCAATTATACCAATTTCAGCAGTATTTGGAGCAAATATAGGTCTTATTTTAAGAGCATTTGAAGAAATTATTCCATCTCCTGATTTTAGTGAAGGAGACTTCCAGTTTTTAATCGCAAGATCTTTTGATATTAATCGACCTGGGAAAGAAATTAATGATCTAAAAGGTGGTGTAATAGGTGGTTCTGTTTTAAAAGGTAAAATTAATGTCGGTGAACAGATTGAAATTCGTCCTGGTTTAAGAATAAAAGATAATTACACTCCTTTAAAATCCACCGTTGTAAGTATCAGTCAGGGAAGTAATCTATTGGATAATGCAAAACCAGGGGGTCTCATAGGTTTGGGAACTAAATTAGATCCTGCTTTAACTAAGGGCGATCACTTAATCGGCCATTTAGTTGGAAAACCTGGTACTTTACCCGATGTTCTCGATGAAGTAGAATTAAAAATACATCTTTTAGATAGAGTGATTGGTTCTGAACAGATGCTTAGAGTACATTCAGTTAAACATAATGAAAAATTATTACTAGTAGTCGGAACAGAAAAAACGGGTGGATTAGTTACAAAAATACTAAAAAATAGCGTTATCTTAAAATTAAATCCTCCAATATGTCCTCCAGAAAATTTCATCTTTGCCATTTCGAGAATTATCAATCGAAGATATAGATTAATTGGCTATGGAGAAGCAATAAATCATAATTAGGATTATTTGTTTAATCCTATAATTTAAGAAGAATATGACAAAAAAATTTCCCTTATTTTTCCTCTTATAAGTTTTAAGGAAGAATCTACTTGTGTGAAGATAGTTTCTAAAGAAGTTATAACTTCTTTATTACCTGTAGATTTTGATATGGTTTGTTTGGTTTCATATAATATTAAAGTGTCTGAGACTTTTGCAAGAAAATGAAGTACGATCTCTCTTTCTCTCTCTTTAATTTCGTAAAAAATCTCATTCATTATTCTTTTTTCTAAAAAAGCAATAAAATCATCAATATTATCACAAAAGATAACAATCAAGGTAATTATCGCAATTTCTTATTTTTTAAATAAAATATTAATCCAAAGATTAAAATAATCCCATTTATACACCCAAAAATTATTATCCAAAGAGGAAAATGAGGATAAGAAGTATTAATATAGTTATATTCATTATAAGTACTAGCTGTTGATTCTTTAAGAAAGATTCCGTTTTGATAGACTCTAACTGTATAGTTTCCATAAGGAACAGCACTTAATATGACGTGTCCATTTTCATTAGTTGTTCCAGGTGCTATCGGTTGAACCCACTCTGTAGAGATGTATGTTCCATATTTTTGACCATAATAATATACTTCTACATTTGCTCCTACTAAAGGCATTTTTATATTATCTGTAATAACTAATCTCAAAGTCTGTGTTGATATATACTTAAGTATAAAGGGACAAGTCTCACCAACTACTAAATAGGGAACTTTAACTAATATTCCTACTTTCCCTGTTAGTGAAGTATTCAAGTAAAAATATGGCGAATTTCTATTAAACAAAGAAGAATTCTTAATTACTTGTTCAAAATATATTGTAGGTTCATAAAATGACAAATTTTTAAGATATATGTGTTGAGGTCCTTGAATTAATGAAGGAAAATAAATTCTCTCCCGTATATCTTTCTCTTCTACAAGTCTATCTATAGCCCATGTCTCTCGCAGGGGTTTAATAAATTGGAAAGTAAATATTGCTGTAAAATTTAAAGAGAATTTACTCTGATCTGCAGAAAAATGTTCTGTTAAAGATATTTCAATTGTTTTATTTGAATTTAGATAGTCGTGAATATTAATAATTTCGTTGTTAAGTTCTAAAATGTGATCACTTAATAAATATCTGTCTGGTAAATTAACAGTTAAAGCAACATCTATATTATCGGCAAAAATAATTGGATCTGAAATAGATAAATTATATTTTTTACCCGTTAAAATAAAATAGTAATGATATTCTACTGTAAAATTTTGAATTTGTTCTTGAATTATTAAATCATTACTGCGATTTTGATTTAATCGCCAATCATCAATCGATAACTCGTATTCCCATATAAAATACATTTTAAATTCTGAAGTTGGCCATTTTTTAAAAAAGTCTTCATAATTAAAAATGATGAAATCATCATTATCGATTGAGTAATCTGTCTCATTATTAAGCTCAAAAACATTAGTGCCATTATCTACAAAAAATTGCAGTAATCGGCAAGGAAATAAACGAGAATGATATATTAAATATCCTAAAGTCGGACTATTAAGTTCAACTATTAAACTTTCATTTAGATTCACTTTTATAATATTATTATCTTCAATATTTTCATTCAAGTTATCTACTATCGCAAGTTCTGAAGTATTTAAAAATCGCATTTTAATTTGAGTTATATTCAACGCACCTGATTTGTAATCTTCCCAAATAAGAGGATAACTTGTATTTTCAAATGAGAATCCCTTCTCTAAATCATCAAAATTAATATCATTTATTGTAATATTTCCAAGTGCTTGTTTTTCTTCGTTAAGTATAGCTTTATAATCTTCCTTAGAGAATTTACTTATTTCAAGTTCAGGATTATAAATCTGGGACGTGGAGTTAAAACTATTACTTCTTAAAACTAACGGAATTAAAATATATGAGAAGATTAAAAAGACTAACAAGATCTTAGTACTTGTAATAACAAATTTCCGTTTTTTATTTGACATATTCAAAGTTTTAATAGTAAAGTATTTAGAACAGAAAATTAAAATAAATTAAATAATTTTTCTATAGGTTTTATCTTTTCACTCATTTTCTTCATACGACTTAAATAAAATCGGAATATTTATAATTATAGAATTTATTTTGGATTTATTAGATTTCAAAATAAGATGAGAATAGTAAAATAAACCATTTTTAAAATTTACCTTATTTGAAGATAAGTCTTAAGAAATAATTTTTATTTGAAAGATCGATTATGTACAATCTAATTATTTAAAAAATAACGATATAGATGGTCAACATACAAAATAAAACTAAATTTTTAGAAGATCTTGGTAATGCAGTAGACCAATTCATCGATCGTTCCTTTACGCATGTTATAAATATTTCCCATAATGATGCGGATGGAATAAGTTGCTTACATATAATTCAAAATTTATTATACAAGATGCATCTAAATTATGATTATTTTATTTATAATAGATCGGTTTCTTGGGAGAATTATTTAAATGGGATTCTCTCAAGTAGGCAAACTGACAAGAACGCCTTCATTTTTACAGATGTTGGCTCCAACTTAAAAGAATTAATCCCAATAATAAAAAATAGAAAAGAAATTTTTTTTATCCTTGATCATCATGAAGTTGAAGATGACTTTCACACAGATGAGTTGCCTGAGAACCTATTTTTTATAAATCCGACTATTTACGGGTATGATGGGCTTGAACATATTGCTGGAGCAACTTTAACACACATGTTTGCAAAACAAATAAGACCATCAATCATAAAACACGGATGGTTAACTGTAATTGGAATTGCAGGAGATTCATTAAAACCAATGGATAAGCTACAATCATTTAACCGAGAAGTCTATGAGGAATTGCTAGATGAAGACCTTATTGAAGATAAAGAAGGTTTAATTTTATTTGGAAGTATGCACGAATCTATTAAAAATGGTTTAAAGTATAGTATATTACCCTTTCTTAGTCAATTTGGAGGGGAATCAGATCAAAAAATCACGTCTTTCTTAAGTTCGCTACCTATTAATCCAAGAACTAATTTAATTGATTTAAATGAATCAGAAATCGAATTAATTCAAAAAGAAGCGGGTTTTAATAGTCTTGGTCATTTTGCTATGATACCTCACAAATTAGGGTTACTTAAATTTGCTTTTGAGCATGCTCTTCTATTGAATATTCTCTGTTTCAAAAATATTAGTGCTGCTCTCTCTATTATTCAATTGAAATCAATTACTCGTTATGCTAAAGGCATATATTCTGAGTATATTCAGAATCTCTCTAGAAATCTAAGAACTTTATCAAATGAGATACCTCACCATGAAACTGAAAAAGCAATATTTATGGAGGTAAAAGGGAAAATACCTCCGAGTAGCTGGTCAGATACTGCTAGTTTTAGTGCTGTAAATGAACTTTTCAATCCAAAAAAAGTCTTATTTTTAGGAGGCACTGAAAAGAAATCTGGCACAATCAAATTGAGTATTCGGTGTTCTAGAAGTTTTCTTGATAATAATAAAACCCGCGGTGTAAATAAAATAATCACCAGTATAAAGAAAGAATTAGGAGGAGCAGGTGGAGGTCACAAATTAGCGGGAGGTATTAGATTGTCAAATCCGTCATATAATATCTTAAAACAGAGAGTAGATGAATTTATTTGATTTATAATATATTATTTAGCTTTGAAAAATGAATTTTTTAGAAAAACATTCTAATACAATTTATTTTATAAGGGTGAATGTTAAGACAAACTCTAAAACTCAAGCTATAGTTAATAATGTGGGTTTTTTGACAATTTTTCTTACCTCCAAACCCATCCAAAATAGAGCAAATAAGGAATTAATAAATCTTCTAAAAAGAAAACTAAAAATTTCATCAAATCAAATTCAAATAATCTCTGGAACAAAGAGTCAAGATAAATTAATTAAAATTTCTTTTCTTGAAAATATTGAAGAAGAAGAAGTTAGAAGGCTTTTTATTCAATAATGGTTAATTTAGCTCCCAATTTTCTTCATTTTCCCGCATTTTAAACATGTAATAAAATGGGTCATTCCTTCATCTGCTCTTCGTGTTTGGCGTGTTTCAAGGTGTGCTTTGGTGTATCCACAGCGAGGACATTTAAAATCTTTAATCGTACTTCTTAGATTCTTTTCCTTCCAGTCCATAACTTCAACTAGATTCGTTACCTCATCTCTTATAGAATGCTCGATTTTCGTGGATACTTTATAAGCTTCAGACTTTTCTTCTGTAAATGGCTTAGTTGCTCCACACTTACATTTTAGCACTTTTTTTCCATCTAATTTTGAAGGTAACATCATTCCTCCACATTCGTTGCAGAATTCCATAATCTTAATAACCTAAAGAGAAATTATTAATCTTTTTCTATAATAGATAGTAAAT